>JBBSNR010000116.1:0-8456 GCA_038260635.1 Phormidesmidales cyanobacterium | reverse complement strand
GTTTGCCCTACATTTCTTGCTTGTCCAGCAGTGATGTAGGCAATTTTTTTACTTCTGAGCCATCAGATCTAAAACCTCAGAAGTCATAGCCAAACTCTCTTCAAACAGCACATCTTCGCCCCACCGCTGTAGCTGCTGCTCCAATAGTAAATCTGAGCGCTGATCCGAAAGCGAAGTCACCTCCTGCACTAAGCTGCTCTGCGCACTCCCGCCAGACTCCATCCGCATACAGCCCACCGTCTCGGAGCACAAAATTGTATTGCAATTGGCCTGAGGATTAGTCGACTGTAGGCGCACACCTGTTAAGTCGCCTAGTACCTCTCCCTGGTCAATTACAGGCACCCCTGCCAGCTCGGCTTCGATCCGCCGCCCGCCTTCACCGACAAAGTAGACCCGCTCCACATCGTAGTCACCTCCTTCGTACTCATAGCTCTGAGGTTGCCACTCTAAACGGCTAGCCAACCAACCCAGAAACATCAGAGCCTGAGCGGGGTTACCTTTTTCGTAGTCAATGCCGACGCGGTCAACATCCATCAGCGCCATCCGCCGCTCCGGTGGGTCAAAAGCCGCCGCTGCCAGTTCCTGCCAAGGCGCTAGCCGATACCAGTTGAGATCAGCAATATTAGTGTGCTCATTCACCAGCGTTTGAATTTTGACAATCTCGGATTTGGCATCGCCGTAGTAGCTCGAATCCAAAACCAAACAGCTGCTGGCCAACGCGAGCTTTTGAAACAGGTCTTGCTCAGGGTTAGGGGTCGCCTTCCACCAGACAAACTTGGGCAGATCTGCGACCGTTAGTGAATCTACCAGGTCGCCAACTCTTTCTAGAGCATCCTTGGTGCCTCGCAGCGTAATGTACTCGCAGCACCTCAGGTTGCCGTCGCTGCTGCCCTTCTGCACCGGGCAATAGGCCGAGACCTGCGCTGTGACGCCTTCGTCTTCACCAAAGATAGGACAGAGGGTGATCACCCGACAGGGGTTTTGCGCAGCCAGAGGGCCATCAAAGCTAAACCCCCGGATATCGTCATTTGGAAATTGTTGTTTTTCGATGGGCAGCTGGCGCACTTCCTGGCGCAGTCTGGCCAGGGTTTTTGGCTCTATCCGACCCGTTAGCCTCAGGTCGTATTTAACCTGAGCCGCTAGAATTGCCTCTCTCGTTTCTGAGCGGTGCAGCCCGTCGATCTCATTGGTATAGAAACCTAGCGTTGCTAGCAGCTGCTGAATTTCTTCGGGCTCATAGATCACCATTGTGAAGGTCGCCGCGCGAGCCGCCACTGGCGCTGATCCGCTGCTGTCCTGATTTTGCCAAATATTTTGCAGCTCAGTTTCAATCTCGTCTAGAGAGATATCTTTAGGCTTTTGAAGCGCCAGAATAGAAGTTGCCATAGCTTTTTATAGAGAAAAGAGCACTGATATAGAGAAAAGAGCACTGAGTGGAAACAAGCGCGGAAGGAATCGATCAAGGTTGCTAGGAAACGCCTTTAAAGCATAGCGAAAACTAACTGATGAGTGTCCTTGGGCAAGTACCTGCAAGCTGGTCTAGAGACGACGCCAGCGGCGGTTGGTTCGGTTCAAGAGCAGTTCAGCTTCAATTGGCCCCCAGGTGCCCGCCTCGTATAGCGGAATGCTGTTGGGCGCAGCGGGAGCATCCCACACTTCTAGCAGCGGCGTCAGCACCCGCCAAGACTGCTCTACCTCATCGCCTCGGGTGAATAGCGTTTGGTCGCCGAGCATTGCATCGACCAGCAAACGGCTGTAGGCATCGGTGCTGGGCTGACCAAACGCCGCATCGTAGCGAAAATCCATCTCAACCGACCGGGTGCGCAGTGAAGAACCGGGCGTTTTCACTTCAAAGCGCATGGCAATGCCCTCATTCGGCTGAATTCGCAGCGCCAAAATATTGTTATTCAGCTGCTTGGTGGCAGACTGAAACATCAGGTGAGGCACAGACTTGAAGTGAATAGAAATCTCGGAGACCTTTTTGGGCAGGCGCTTGCCCGTTCGCAGGTAGAAGGGAACACCTTGCCACCGCCAGTTGTCTACTCGCAGGGCGATCGCCGCAAAGGTATTGTTGGTAGAGCCCTCGGGCACATCCCCTTCATCTCGATAGCCCGGCACTTCTTTACTCTTCATCCAGCCTGATGAGTATTGGCCGCGAATGGCGCTCTGCGACAGGTTACTGTCGTCAGCCAGGCGAGTGGCCTGTAGCACCTTTACTTTCTCGCTGCGAATGCTGGCGGCATCTAGAGAGTTGGGGGTTTCCATCGCCGTCAGGCAAAAGAGCTGCATCAGGTGATTTTGCACCATATCGCGAATTGCGCCTGCCGTCTCGTAATAGCCAGCTCTACCTTCCAGGCCAACGGTTTCGGCGACGGTGATTTGCACATGATCGACAAACTGGCGGTTCCACAGGGGTTCGAAGATGGCATTGGCGAAGCGGAAGACCAGCAGATTTTGGACGGTTTCTTTGCCGAGGTAGTGGTCAATTCGGTAAATCTGCTCTTCTTTGCAGACGTTGCGCACTTTGTAGTTGAGGGTTTGGGCAGAGGCCAAATCTCGACCAAATGGCTTTTCGATTACCATGCGCTGTTTGCTGGGGTCTGCCAGCATTCCGGCTCCGCCTAGCTGCTGGGCGGCTTCAGCAAAGAACCGGGGCGCCACTGAGAGGTAAAATACCCGGTTGCCCTGAGTGCCGCGTTTTTCATCTAGCTCGCTTAAGAACTGCTTAAGCCGCTGGTAGTCTTCTGGCTTGTCCAGGTTGCCGGGGCAGTAGAAAAGCCCTTTGGCAAATTCGTCCCACAGCGCCGGATTGCTGCCCAGGCCGCCGCCAAATTCTTCTACACCCTGCTTAAGATGCTCGCGAAAGAAATCGTGACTCCATTCGCGCCGGGCGACACCGACGATGGTCAGCTCGGGCGGCAGTCGCCTTTCTAGCCGCATCTGGTAGAGAGCAGGCACTAGCTTACGCTGGGTAAGATCGCCGGAAGCGCCAAAGATCACGAGGATCTGCGGGGCGGGGATGCGGTCATTTTGCAGACCAACGCGGAGCGGATTTTCGAGAAGGGAAACCATAGCGGCGGTGTATGAGGAGATCGACGGGTCGCGAATGTGAGGGCGATCGCTGAGGAAAATATCTACTAAAACTGGAATCTATAAAGTCAGCAGCTATACAATCGGCGGCGGCAAGCGGAAGAATCGTGGATATTTACGCCTGCAGTTAGCGCCTGCAGTTAGCCCAATGCCCGACCTGAAGTCGCGGGCGGACGCTCTAGCGCGCGCTCTTGTAAAAACGACTCTACTAGCGCTACGTCTTCGCTGCTGCCAATAATCAGCGGTGTCCTCATGTGAATTTGGTCAGGGTCTACGTCTAAAATAAGCTGCTCGCCGGTCGTCGCTCTACCGCTGGCCTGCTCCGCTAAAAAGGCTAAGGGTGCAGATTCGTAGAGCAGTCTGAGCTTACCGTCGGGTTTTTTGAGCGTACCTGGATAGAGGAACACGCCGCCCTGCATCAAAATTCGGTGAAAGTCGCCGACCAGTGCGCCGCTGTAGCGAGCTGAGTAGCCTTCATGCCGGTGGACGTAGCGAATATAGTCGCGGTAGGGATCTTCCCACTGCCAAAAGTTACCTTCGTTGACGCTGTAGTTGGCACCGTGAGCGGGGATCTGAATATTTTCGCTGGCTAAGATAAATTCGCCCAGGCTCGGATCCAGGGTGAAAGCGTGAACGCCTTTGCCAATGGAGTAGACGAATACCGTACTAGGGCCGTAGAGGATGTAGCCCGCTGCGATTTGATCCCGACCGGGCGTCAGCAGGTCAGCGCCTGTTTTATCGCTGTCTTCACCCTGCTGGCGGATTGAAAAAATCGAGCCGACGTTGAGGTTGATATCGACATTGGAGGAGCCGTCAATGGGATCGTACAGCAGCGTATAGCGACCGGTGGCACAGTTTTCAGGGATGTCGTAAATATCGTCCATTTCTTCAGAGACTAGGCGACAGACTAGGCCGCTGCGCTGAAATACGGAGATAAAGACATCGTTGGCGTATACGTCCATCTTTTTGACGGACTCTCCCTGGATATTCTTACGCCCGGTAAACCCCAGCGCATCTTCTACCAGGCCGGCTCGGGTCAGTCGTCTGGCGACCAGCTTGCTAGCCAGGGCGATGCGGTTCATCAGGGCGCTGAGGTCTTGGGCTTCGGGGCCAAAGCTGTCAAGCTGCTGAAGTACATGCTGCGACAGGGTCATACTGTCACGGCCTAAGGTGTCACCGGCCACGGGCTGATAGCTATCTGCCATACTTAATTTCCTCTTTAGGGCTATTTTGCTTGTAGAGTCAGCTTTTTAGTCGGGTCGTTTTTGCCCTGCTTCCGTCTCAGGAAGGTCTTTCAGATTCATAAATCAACCTTTAGACGAACTATAGCGCCGGTCGCTTTGCTTGCGTACACCTGATCGGCGATGGTTTAGCTGTCAACGACTGAATCTGTCTGATCTTCTCTCAGGTATTTGGGCTTCCATCCAGGGATGCTCTTTTGCGGCGATCGCGTCACCACCAAGCAGTCAGATTCTACATCTTTGGTCAGCACCGAGCCAGCGCCCATCGTCACATCAGACCCAATTGTGATAGGCGCTACTAAGCAGCTATTAGCGCCGGTTTTGGTGCGATCGCCAATCACCGTTTTATGCTTATTGCGCCCGTCGTAGTTAACGGTAATCGTCCCAGCCCCTACGTTAACCTGCTGACCTAGTTCTGCGTCGCCAATATATGAGAGGTGGGCGATGTTGGTGCGATCGCCCACCGTCGTTTTTTTCACCTCGACAAAGTTACCAATCCGGCAGTTTTCACCGACCACTGCCTGACCGCGAATATGGGCAAAGGGGCCAATCTGCCCGCCGCCCGCAACTTCGCTATCGGTAATGACTGAGTGAACAAGGGTCGTATTCGCACCGACGACGCTATTTTCTACCAGAGAACCGGGGCCAATGTGACAGCCGGTGTGAATCACGGAGCGTCCGCGCAGGTTGGTCTGCGGCTCAATGATCACATCGGGCTCTACCCGCACGGTGGCATCAATCGTAATCGTATCAGGATTGATCAGCGTCACTCCCGACAGCAGCAGCTCGTCTTTAATGCGCTTTTGCATAACGGCTTCGGCTTCAGCTAGCTGCTTGCGGTTGTTAATCCCGGCGATTTCGGCAGGCGGCGCGTCTACTGCCATGACGGGCGAGAGATCTTTAATCACGTCGGTGAGGTAGTACTCTTGCTGGTCGTTGTCAGCTTTGAGGTGCGGCAAAACGGTCATCAGCGCCGACCAACGAAAGCAGTAAATGCCCGCATTGATCCGCTGGTTGGCGCGCTGGGCTTCGCTACAGTCGCGGTGCTCAACAATCTCTGTGACGACGAGGTTTTCGTCACAGAAGACCCGTCCATACCCGGTTGGATTGTCCATTTGCGCCGTTAAGATAGTGGCGGCGCTGCCGCTGTCATTGTGGGTGCTGACAATATTTTCGATGGTTTCGGGCTTGAGCAGAGGGACGTCACCATTGAGCACCAGCAGGTTACCCTCAAAGCCTGTTAGCGCCGGGATCACTTGCTGTACGGCGTGGCCAGTCCCTAACTGCTCAGACTGCTCAACGAACTCTAACTGGGGCAAATGAGCCAGGGCATTTTTCGCCTGGTCTGCGCCGTAGCCCACAATCACAATTTGCCGGTTGGGGTTGACTGTCGCTGTGCTGGTCAATACGTGCTGTAGTAGGGTCAGGCCGCTGAGTCGGTGAAGCACTTTAGGGAGAGCCGATCTCATGCGGGTGCCTTTGCCTGCTGCCAGGACTGCGATCGCCAACGAATCCGTCATACTTCTCTCCTAAAAACTCCCCTAAAACGCCTAAGGCCCAAACAGCTAAGCAGGCACCATCGCAATACACTCAATCTCAACCAGCACATCTTTAGGCAACCGGGCTACCTCCACGCAGGCTCGCGCTGGCGCACTCTCATCACCAAAATGCTCGGCATACACCTGGTTCATCGCCGCGAAGTCATTCATGTCCTTTAAAAAGACCGACGTTTTTACCACCTGAGATAGATCTGCGCCTGCGGCCTTCACCACCGCTGTTAGATTTTGCAAAACCTTTTCAGTTTGCTCAGCGACCGTTGTCCCGACCAGTTCACCGGTTGCAGCATCTAGCGGAATTTGCCCGGCGACAAACAGCATGGCCCCGGTCGCTACCACACCCTGGTTATAGGGACCAACGGGT
The DNA here is from genome assembly GCA_038260635.1 of Phormidesmidales cyanobacterium. GTDB lineage: Bacteria > Cyanobacteriota > Cyanobacteriia > Phormidesmidales > Phormidesmidaceae > Phormidesmis. Next base: position 2,205 of record JBBSNR010000116.1, on the reverse strand, counting down.
GCTGGAGCCTGGTCGGTTTGAATAATCTTGCGCACGGCTCTCTAGATTCCTTACAGTTAATGGGCTTACAGTCAATGGGCTTACAGTTAATGGGCTTACAGTCAATGGGCTTGCAGGTCAGAGCAGTTCCTAAAGACTCTCTGCTCGACCCTCACCGGGTTATTTTACCGGTCGGACGAGATCTTAAGTCATTTGAATTGCGTTGACTTGACGCATCAGCAGCTTGGCAACCGAGGCCGCTGGCCGCAGTGACGGTAATGCCAGTAGTCTTGCAAGATCTGGTCATGGTCAAAACACAGATCTACCGGGCACTCCCAAGGATTAAAAACGGCCAGGCTTTTGGCGTCATCTTGGGCCGATGGCTGACCGGTTGCTGTGGCAATAAAGACAATGCTGAGGGTGTGCTGACGCTGATCGCGGCTGGGATCTGAATAGACGTGAAACTGCTCAATCAGCGTCACCGATAGGTTAGTTTCTTCCTTGGCTTCTCGCCGTGCGGCGGTCTCTACCGACTCGCCATAGTCTACAAATCCACCGGGCAGCGCCCATCCATAAGGCGTATTTAGCCGCTCGATCAGCACAATGGGTCGATGCGGTCGATCCGCCATCTCAATAATCAGGTCTACGGTAGGGGCGGGATTCCTATAGGACTTTTGCTCGGCCATTGCTATCTTAAATTTTTTATAATCATGACATTCTCTTGATGCTTCTTTCAAAAAGCAGAGTATGGCGTCTATCTGCCCGTGATAGAGTTCTGAGCAATTGAACAAAAGTAGCTATGTCATTTCCCAGAGCCAGCGGCATCTTACTGCATCCCACATCGCTTCCCGGTCGTTTTGGTATCGGTGATTTGGGCTTTCAAGCCTATCGATTTGTTGACTTTTTGATTGAGAGCCAGCAGCAGCTCTGGCAGATTTTACCGCTGGGGCCGACGGGCCATGGCAACTCACCCTACATGGCTTATTCGGCGATGGCGGGCAACCCGCTGCTGATCAGTCTGGAGACCATTCAGGCACACGGCCTGATTGACGCCGACGATCTGGCTCGGGCTGAGCCTTTCCCAGAAAACGCGGTGGACTATGAAGCGGTCTATGACTTTAAGCTGAGCCGGTTGCGCAAAGCGGCTGAGCGGTTCAAGGAGATCGCTGATGATGAGACTCGACAGGCGTTTATCCAGTTTCGTAAAGACTGCGCCGCCTGGATAGAAGACTACGGCCTATTTATGGCTTTGAAGAATGCTCATGGCGGCGCTTCTTGGCCGCAGTGGGATGCGTCGATTGCCCGGCGAGACCCGGATGCGCTCAACCGCGCCCGCGTGGACCTGGCGGCTGACATTTTTTTCCACGAGTACATGCAGTTTGAATTTTACCGGCAGTGGTCTGACCTGAAGACCTATGCCAACCAGCACGGCATTCAAATTGTGGGCGATATGCCTATCTATGTCGCGCATGACAGCGCTGACGTGTGGGCCAATCCTGAGAACTTCATGCTGGATGAAGAGACGCTCAACCCTTCGCAGATGGCTGGGGTGCCGCCGGATTACTTCAGTCAGACCGGTCAGCTGTGGGGCAACCCCACCTATAACTGGGAGGCCGTTCAAGCCGATGGGTTTAGCTGGTGGCTTCAGCGTCTGCGAGCAATGTTGGCCTGTGTGGATCTGATTAGAATTGACCACTTTCGAGGGTTTGAAGCGTTTTGGGCGGTAGAAGCCGGTCAAGATACCGCTATTAATGGGACGTGGGTAGAAGCGCCTGGGTATGCTTTTTTTGAGACGGTGGAGGCGCAGCTGGGGCGGCTGCCTTTTTTGGCGGAAGACTTGGGACTAATTGACGAAAAAGTGGAGGCATTGCGCGATCGCTTTGACCTCCCAGGCATGAAAATCTTGCAGTTCGCTTTCGGTTCGGACTACGAAAACCCTTACCTGCCTTACAACGTAGACCGCAACTTTTTGATCTACACAGGCACGCATGACAACGACACGACCGTTGGCTGGTTTAAACAGGCTTCAGACCACGAGAAGCAGCATCTAGCGAGCTATATCGGTGCATTTGACCCGGACAACGTTCACTGGGCGATGATTCGGCTGGCGCTGAGTTCGGTGGCTAATCAGGCTATTGTCCCCTTGCAGGATTTGTTAGGGCTGGGCAGCGGCGCTCGGATGAATACCCCAGGCATTGGCGAGGGCAACTGGACGTGGCGCTATGT
>JBBSNR010000115.1:0-8508 GCA_038260635.1 Phormidesmidales cyanobacterium | reverse complement strand
GCGGTCTATCTTTTAGTCTATTTCTACTGGCCGATGCAAAGGTCAGCTGCTGTATTACGAATAAGGAGAGCTTGATGCTTGACGCTTTCTCTAGAGCCGTTGTCACGGCTGATACCAAGACCGCTACTATTGGCGGCAACGAACTAGAAGCCCTAAAGAGCTTTGTTGCTGAAGGCAATAAGCGCTTGGACGCCGTTAATGCGATCGCTTCTAACGCTAGCTGCATCGTTTCTGACGCTGTCTCTGGCATGATCTGTGAGAACACTGGCTTGATTCAAGCTGGCGGTAACTGCTACCCCACTCGTCGCATGGCTGCTTGCCTCCGCGACGGTGAAATCGTTCTGCGCTATGTCACCTACGCTTTGCTCGCAGGCGACGCTTCTGTGCTTGATGATCGCTGCTTGAACGGTCTGAAGGAAACTTACGCTGCTCTGGGCGTGCCGACGGGTTCTGCTGCTCGCGCGGTCAACATCATGAAGGCTTCCAGCACGGCTCACATCAGTGAGACCAACTCCGAATCTGCTGGCGGCAACCGCTACCGCAAGATGGAAACTATTGACGGTGACTGCTCCGCTCTAGCTTCCGAAGCTGCTGGCTACTTTGATCGGGTTGTGTCTGCTCTTAGCTAGTTCTGACGGCAAGTCTTTAAGACTTTTTGCCAACTGAGCGAACGTTTAAGATTTGACATCACTTTTTAACTTCGTTAACCGATTAAACAACATTTGGAGAATTAAATCATGAAATCAGTTGTAACTGCTGCTATCGCTTCGGCTGATGCAGCTGGCCGTTTCCCGGCTACTGGCGACTTGCAGGCTGTTCAAGGTGGTTTGCAGCGCGCGGCTGCTCGCCTCGAAGCGGCTGAAAAGCTCAACGCTGGCATCGACAAAGTTGCTCAAGAAGCTTACGACGCTGCGTTCAAGAAGTACCCTTACCTCAAGAACGACGGTGAAGCAGGCGGCAACCAGGGCAAACAAGACAAGTGCCTGCGCGACATCAAGCACTACCTGCGCCTGATCAACTACTGCTTGGTAGTTGGCGGCACCGGTCCTCTAGATGAGTGGGGCATTGCGGGTGCACGTGAAGTGTATCGTTCTTTGAACCTGCCGACTGCTCCTTACGTCACGGCTATGCAGTACACTCGCGATCGCGCTTGCGCTCCTCGCGACATGTCTCCTCAGGCTCTCACTGAGTTCCGTGGCCTGATTGACTATGTGATCAACTCCCTTTCCTAATCGTTTGGGGTTAGTTGATCGCGCTTGAGCTAGGCTGCTAGCTTAAGCAAAAAATAGGACTCCTGGCTGATGCCCTATATTTGGGGTTTCCCAGGAGTTCTTTTTTGCGATTAATCTTGTGTGACTGAACATTGACAGCCAATTTAAAAACCATGCCCGCCGATTCTCTCTTTGAACAGCTTAAGCACCCCAATCCACAAATGCGCCGCCGGGCCATGCTAGAGATTGTAGACACCCGCGACCAAAACACCATTCCTAAACTGATGGCAGCTCTGGCAGAAGAAGATGTGGTATATCGCCGCGCGGCGGTTAAAACGCTCGGTGTGATCGGGATGGAAACGGTGCCGGTAGTCGTAGAGCAAATGCTCAATCACGAGAACGACACGGTGCGAGCCAGCTGTGCTAAAGCGATGGCTCAGATTGCGGTCAGTCACCCTAACGAGCCTTTCCCCATTGAAGGCATTGAAGGACTGCGCCAGGCTATGGCAGATCCGTATCCGGTGGTGCAAATTGCCTCGGTAATGTCTCTGGGCGAAGTCGGCTCTCCGGCGGTAGATACGCTATTAGAGGTGCTAAAGACAACTGACAATGTGGCGATCGCCCTCACCATTGCCAACACCCTGGGGTCAATTGGCGATCCTCGCGCCGTAGCGGTTTTGCGCGAGCTAATTGCCGATGATACCGTCGATAGCTACGTTCGCGAAACGGCTCAGAGTGCGTTGCCCCGACTAGAACAAATGATGTCAATGCGAGATGCCAAAGGCAGCGGGCGCAACACCGCTGCGGAGAGTCCATAAGGGACTACTCAGATGCCGTCAGAGCGTCAATATCTGCCGCTACAATCTTCTCTAAGTTACGGGTAATCTTTTCGATATCCCAGTTCCACCAGGAGACTTCGAGAAGTTTCTGCACTGTTTCATCATCAAATCGCTGTCTTATACATTTTGCTGGATTGCCGCCAAAGAGAGTATAGGGCGGAACATCTCTTACTACCACCGATTTTGCTGCAATCACAGCGCCATCGCCTACCTGTACCCCTGGCATAATGGTCGCTTCGTAGCCAATCCAAACGTCGTTGCCAATGACCGTATCGCCTTTATAGGGGAGTTCTCCTGCTTGGGGTGTGACTTTCTCCCAGCCATTACCAAAGATGTTAAAAGGGTAGGCCGAGAACCCGGAAAACTTGTGATTTGCGCCATTCATAATGAACTTAATGCCGGTTGCCAAAGCGCAAAACTTGCCGATGATCAGGCGATCGCCAATAAACGGGAAGTGATAAAGAACATTTCGCTCAAAGTCTTCTGAATCTTCTGGATCGTCATAATAGGTGTAGTCGCCAATCACAATATTGGGATTCGACACCGTATTTTTAATGAAGCAAACTTGCGAGAACCCTGTCATCGGATGCTTCTCTTTTGGATCTGCGCCGTACATAGAAAACCGCTCAATACAACAAACCCCGAACTTGTTGAAAGTCCGGGGTGTAAATTATAGCTAATGGCTTAGCTATCTATCGCTTTGATGGTCTTAGCGACGGTTTTCGCGAGGCTTAGCTTTGTTGACGCGCAGGTCGCGGCCCATCCACTCAGCGCCGTCGAGCGCATCGATGGCGGCTTGCTCTTCAGCATCGCTATCAAGGTCTACAAAAGCAAAGCCGCGTACACGGCCAGTCTCACGATCGGTCGGGAGCGTGACGCGCTTAACAGCACCGTACTCGGCAAAAACGCCGCTGAGATCGGCTTCTGTCACGTCATAGGAAAGATTCCCTACATAAACGCCCATACAAATAGTCTCCAAAAATTGAAAAGGGTTAAAGATGCTTAGATCGGGAGCCTGCAAAAAATACTGCCTGTAAAGCCTTACAAGCTGCCCTTCTAAACCGTTGTTTGAACTGTTGATCTAATACTGCGCTTTAGGCGCTGTAAAGATGACAAGCCCCAGACTCTGGCGAATCTGAAGCTTTAGACATCTTTAATGAGTCAGCAGTTCACTAAATACAAAATCGTAGAAAAAGCTTAGCGGCGGCTTTCGCGAGGCTTGGCTTTGTTGACACGCAGGTCGCGGCCCATCCACTCAGCGCCGTCGAGTGCATCGATGGCAGCTTGTTCTTCAGCATCACTGTCGAGGTCTACAAAAGCAAAACCGCGTACACGACCAGTTTCACGATCAGTCGGCAAAGTGACGCGCTTGACGGTGCCGTACTCGGCAAAGACGCCGTTGAGGTCGGCCTCTGTCACGTCATAGGAAAGATTCCCTACATAAACGCCCATACAAATAGTCTCCAAAAATTAAACAGGGTATTGAGAATGATATGTCGGACGGAAGCCTGTAAAAATCAAGGGAAACCCTTTGAAACAGAAAAGCAAACCTGTAACCGATATCGATTTCTTCTCCTATATCTTATAGCCTATTCCAGAATTAGATCACTGCCGGGCAAAAATTTATCGTTAAGCGTGGTTAAGCTGCCTTAGCTCAGCGACATAATCACAACGCCAGTGACCATAATAGCTGCCCCAATCAGCCGCTCTCGCAGCCCCTTTTCCCCAAAGAAGAAGTGGCCAAAGAGTACTGATAGCAGCGCGCTCAGCCGTTTTACAGCAATCACCTGAGCGACCGGGGCCATCGTCAGAGCCAGCATTTGAAAGGTGATGGCGATCGCATTAAATCCACCGGTAATGCCGAGCAGCCGCCATTGAGCCAGCAGCGGCCTCGGTCCGCGTCGCCAGACAAAAGGCACCATGCCACCAGCAATCACGGTAAACAGGGCAAAGGCCCAGCACAGCGGCGAAGAATTCACCACGCCAATTTTGTCAAAGTTGGAGGTGATGCTCCAGATAAAGGCAACGCAGAGCATGAGGCGGCTGCCGGGATTGCGCGTCATGGCCAGCAGGGGAGCCAAGATGCTGGAATCAGGAGGGAGAGAGGGCGAGGTAGGCGATCGCAAGTTCAGTACATAGGAGCCGACGACTAGCAGAACCACTCCAGCACCGTCGGCCCAAGTCGGCCATTCCTGCACAATCAGCGGCGAAGTTGCCAGCAAAAACAGCGGCGTCAGCGTTACTAGCGGCACTGTTAGAGATAGATCGGCTAGCTTCAGCGCCCTGACATAGAGCGTGAAGGCCAAAATATTCAGACTGCCGCCAATTAGCAGCGCGACCCAAAAACCAGGGCCCAGCGGCGGTACACCGGAAATCAGCAGCACTGGCAGCAGCAGCACGACGCCCACTGCCATAAAGCTAAAGAGCACTGAATATTCATCCAGGTTTTTGAGGCTTTGCTTGCCCGTGGCATCTTTGCAGGCTTCAAAAAAAGCAGTCAGGGAGGCAAAAAAGAGCCACATAGCAGAGTATTAAGCTGTATGAATATCTGAGCTAGAGCATTACAGAAATCGCCATGCCAGCGAGCAGCACAAACCCAATCGTCACGTTTTGCTTAAAGATATGGCCGAAAAGCTGCGGAAACTGAGGGCGGCGAGCCAGCTGACGATATTGGCGGTACCAAAGAACCGCCGCCGCAATCAGCGCCAGCCAGTAAAAAATACCGAGGGTCATGGCCAGCCCTAGCCAGGCCAGCATCACAGTTGTGCCCAGAAAAAACAGCCCTACGGCCTGAGGTGCCCGGCGGCCAAAGAAAAGTGCGCTGGAGTTGATCCCGAGCCGACGATCAAATTCGCGATCAGGGATGGCATAGACAGTATCAAAGCCCAAGGTCCACAGCACCGTTGCAGCCCACAGCAGCCAGGTGGCAAATTCAATAGAATTAGTGACCGCGCTCCAGCTGATCAGCACGGCAAATCCCCAGGCAATAGAGAGCACCAGCTGTGGCACTGGGAACACCCGCTTAGCGGCTGGGTAGAGCACGATCACTGGCACCGCTGCGACGCACAGCCAAAAGCTCAGCGGCGTGAGGTAAGCAGACAGGCCCCAGGCGCACAAGAAAGCAACCAGAGCCACGCCGATGCCCACCTTGATAGAGAGCGCTTTTGCGGCCAAGGGGCGATCGCGAGTGCGTTCAACTTGACTATCTATATCGCGATCCCACAGATCGTTGACCACGCAGCCAGCAGCGCTGGTCGCCAGCGTACCCAGCACAATCACGCCCAGCAGCGGCAGGGCAGGCAGACCCCGAGCGGCCAAAAATACCGCCCAAAGCGCAGGCACCATCAAAATCAATCTGCCAGCGGGCTTGTCCCAGCGCAGCAGACGGACGACAGTCATCCAGGTAGAGGCGTCAGACCGACTTTTAAGAGCAGGTTTCATAGCATTGAAAACATCGCATGACGGGAATAGACTTGAGGCAAATCTTTTTGGCCTGTCGCCAACATCCCACCATACTTTAGTCTTTTTAGGCAGCTTTGCTCTGACCGGACGTAGCATTGACAGTAGATCCCCTGTCTTTTGGTTTTATTTACCAATAAAAGGGCTCAAAAGCCATCGGTCAAATTTTTATACCATGACAATTCAGGCCGTTTAATTTCTACCTGCACTACTCAGGAGCCTCTGCTGATAAAGGTCGCAGCTGAGAGTAGAGATTTCAATCACAACCTGTTCTCATACAAAAGATAGAAACTTAGATAGCAACCGATGACAATTGCCCGCTACTTATGGTTAAAATAACCATAAGTCATCCAGGTTTAGCCGTTCGCTATTCAACTCCATGGTCTTTATGCAAGACGGTTCGCTTCAGACAGAGACAGATTCTTCGCGGACAAAGGCATGGACGCCGGAGTCATGGTCGGTGGATTCACTGGCGATCGCCCCTCATGAATACAGCCTGCTAACGGATCTATATCAGCTGACGATGTCGGCCTGCTATGTCGGTGAAGATCTGCACGAAAAGCCTGCCAGCTTTGAGCTATTTACCCGCCGCCTGCCCGAGGGCTACGGCTACCTGATTGCGATGGGGCTGGAGCAGGGGCTGGAATATTTGGAAAATTTGAGCTTTAGCCCGGCGCAGATTGTGCAGCTGCAAAAAACGGAGATTTTTGACGACGCGCCCGACCGCTTTTGGGGCCTGCTGGAAGATTTTCGCTTTGCAGGTGAGGTGTGGGCGGTGCCCGAGGGGACGGCCATTTTTGCCAATGAGCCGATGCTGCGGATAGAGGCCCCGTTGTGGCAGGCGCAGATTGCTGAAACCTACCTACTCAATACGCTGAACTACCAGACTTTGATTGCTACCCGAGCGGCCCGGCTGCGGCAAGCGGCAGGCCCAGCAGCCAAGCTATTTGAATTTGGCACCCGGCGAGCCTTTAGCCCTCAGGGATCGCTGTGGGCGGCGCGGGCGGCGATCGCGGGCGGTCTCGATGCCACGTCAAACGTTTTGGCAGCCCTGAAGCTAGGCCAAAAGCCTGTCGGCACAATGGCCCACGCCCTGGTAATGGCAATTACCGCTTTAGAAGGCAGTGAGGACAAGGGCTTTGAGGCGTTTCATCGCTATTTTCCGGGTGCGCCGCTGTTAATTGACACCTATGACACGGTTGCTGCCGCTCAGCGACTGGCCGAAAAAGTGGCCGCTGGAATGCCATTGGGCGGGGTGCGGATAGATTCGGGTGATTTGGCCGCTGAGTCTCAGGCGGTGCGATCGCACTTACCCGACACGCCCATCTTTGCCAGCGGCGATCTAGACGAATACGCCATTGAGTCGCTGCGCCAGCAAAACGCCTGCATTGACGGCTACGGTCTGGGCACCAAACTGGTAACTGGCACGCCGATTAACGGGGTGTATAAGCTAGTGGATATTGACGGGACGCCCGTGATGAAAGAGTCTAGCGGCAAGGCGACCTATCCGGGACGCAAGCAGATTTTTCGCCGCTGTGAAGAAGACGGTCAGGTTGTGAGCGATCGCCTGGCCCTCACGTTGGAAGGGGCTATGCCAGATGAGCAGCCTCTATTGCAGCGGGTGATGCATCAGGGCGCGCGGATGATGCCGCCCGAAAGCTTGAATCGGATTGCTGAACGGACTGCTGCCACTGTCGCTGCCCTGCCATCTTCAGTGCGACGCTTGCAAGACCCACGGCCTTTACAGGTTGAGATTTCCCACGGCCTGAGTCAGCTGACCGAGCGCACTCGCCTTTGATCCCCTGCTCCTTTGTTCAACCGCCCTTTGTTTGACCCTTAGACCTCTCTCTCTAACTCGCTATGTTAACGACACCCTGGAGAAAGCCTCGGAGAACAGCCATGCGGGTTGCCCTGTTTGGGACCAGCGCTGATCCACCGCATATGGGGCATCAGAGCATTTTGACCTGGCTGGCTCACGAGTTTGACCGGGTGGCGGTATGGGCTGCCGAAAACCCCTACAAGCAAAAGCAGTCGCCGCTGAGCGATCGCGCTGAAATGCTGCGGCGGCTAATTCACACGCTGCCAAAAGGCATTGGGCTGTATCAGAACTTGAGCGATCGCTACAGCATCCATTCTATTAACCGGGCTCGTCAGATCTGGCCCGAGGCCAAATTTACGCTAGTCGTCGGCGCTGACTTAGTGGCCCAACTGCCGAAGTGGTATCGGGCTCAAGAGATTTTTGCCCAGGTGGATATCCTGGTATTTCCTCGCCCTGGCTACTCGGTTCAAGGCTCGGCGCTATCGACTTTGCGGCAGCAGGCGCAGGTAGCGATCGCCCATCCTCCCGACCAGTACGACATCGCCTCTAGCAGCTACCGCCAAACCGAATGCAGCCGGGTACCTGACGACTTACCCCCTGTGATCCGCGATTACATTACCGAGCACAACCTTTACCCATGTCTCCAAACTCCCCAAGCCAAAATATCGGCACGCCGATAAAGCCAGTTGCCCATCCGGCGGCGAAGTTGGCAAAATCAGGCGGCGAGTCAGCATCCTTTGAGCTGGCCGAACTCGCCGACTTTAAAGTCGGGGTAGATACCGTCATTTTTTCAGTCGATACTGAGCAAAACCGGTTGCTGGCGCTAGTGGTCATGCGGCACGAACCGCCCTACAGCGGCTACTGGAGCCTGCCGGGTACGCTGGTGCGCGTGGGCGAATCACTAGAGGCAGCGGCTGACCGGGTGCTCACCGAAAAAATCCGCGTTAACAATCTCTATCTAGAGCAGCTATTTACCTTTGGTGGCCCCGACCGCGACCCTCGCGAAGCTGAAGACGCTTACAACATCCGCTATCTCTCCGTCAGCTATTTTGCTCTGGTGCGCTTTGAAGATACGGCGCTGATTGCCGACGGGGTGAGCGGCATTGCCTGGTATCCGCTGAGCCGGGTGCCCAAGCTCGCTTTTGACCACAATCAGATTCTGACCTACGGCTATCAGCGC
>JBBSNR010000114.1:0-8537 GCA_038260635.1 Phormidesmidales cyanobacterium | reverse complement strand
GGCCAGTCTCAGCCATCGGTAATGCCGAGCAATTCGCTCGAATTGAGCACGCCACCGCTACCAGAAGATCAGGATATCGCGATCGCCGCAGCCACGCCTGTCAACAACCAGCTATCTATCAATCTAGTTAATAATACAGGCGCAACGGTGACTTACGAAGTTCTGGGAGAGACTACCAGAAGGGAGCTGATGGGGGGCGAATCTGCTATGCTACAGGGCATTTCGCTACCCGTTACTATCACCACAGTTCGCCCAGACAATGGCCTGATAGATGTAACGGCTAACGCTTCGGAAGCGGGGACGCTAGAGATCTCGCTCATGCAAGAACCCACCCTAGACGATACTCAAGGCGTTATCCGCATCCAAGCAGACGGCCAGGTGTTTGTGAATTGATTGCCCAAATTGATGAACCCAGCGGCGGCACTGCTCACGACTGTGCGTGAGGGTTCTCTTTTCTCAGCACCCACAAACTGACGGATACGCCCACAAGCGCAAAGCCTGCCCCCGTCAGCAGCGCTGCTCTGTAGCCTGCTGTCAACGCGGCGGCTGACGCCTGAGCAACCGAAGCTGTTACCATGACGCCCTTGGTTCGAATGGCAGCCACGGCCACCAACATGCCCACCCCTAACCCAGAGCCAATCTGCTGAAAGGTCGTGAGCAGTCCTGGCACGAGCCCCTGTTCGTCGTCGCTGATGCCGCTGGTTGCCGTTATAGTGATGGAAACTTGGGTGATGACTATGCCCAGGCCGATGGCGATCGCCCCTGGCAACAAATCTCGCAAAAAGCGTCCCTTGAGCGCTGGGTGTGATTCGGATGCTCCCTTCTGTAAAAAGGCTAGGATCGTGAGCGATGTAGAGCCCTAGTACAAAGGTTGCGATCGCATTGATAGTAATGCCAAACGTTCGGCTCAACACATTGGGAATGCTCTCAATTAAGCCGTAGATAAAAGAGCTGAGCTGGCTGATCCCTTGAGAAAAATCGGGTGCAAACCCAATCTTGTCGCGCAGCGCTTGAGCACTTTGACTGAGCGCATCAATGTAGCCCGGCAAGGCTGCGCTCAGTGTATTAAACTCCCGTATCAGGTTGGGGACAACCACAAAAACAATCAGGGCTACAAAGCTTAAAGTCAGGGAAATTAGGATTAGCAGCGCTAGCCAGCGAAGCTTGACAATATTTTGCAACCACTGCAAAAGCGTTTCGAAGATGATGGCCAGGAGAACTGCGAACTGACAAGTCAGCGCTTCGCTATCGCGATCAACTCCAATACCGGCAGCAGCCGATAGAGAATGAACAACATCGCCGCGAGCATAACCGCTATGGGCGCGCCCTGATCAAGGCGCTGCCAGGCCGATTTCTGCTGAGGTGGCTGGCTATGCTTTGGCTGCGAGGGTGAAGGAGACATTGCTGCAAGGGTAGGGCATCGTAATTGACTGGGTGAAACGAATTTAAGCGAATAGGGCGAGTATGGAAAAGCGCGTACACCACCCCAGGAATACCCCAACATTCTGATATTTGCCTCCCTAGGTAGAGGTACACAAGCATTGAGAGAATACGATTTGGTTACGACTCAAGCTCACACATCCAAATCGTACAGCAGACGCAACCCTACCGAGGAAAAAATGAAACCAGATTATCTGATTGTCGGTAGTGGCTTGTCCGCGCTGGTCTTTGGGGCTTTGATGGCCAACCATCAGAAAAAAGTGCAGATTGTTGAAGCCCATGAGCATCCGGGTGGGTTTGGGCACACATTTACGCTGGCAAACAAGTATCACTTTAACGCCCAGCTTCACTACGTTTGGGACTGCGGCGAGGGGCAAACGGTCAACAAAGTCCTCAAAAAGCTAGGATTGGACGAGGAAGTTACCTTCGAGCGCTACGACCCGAATGGCTATGACCACTGCCGAATGCCCGGCTACGCGCTGGATATTCCTTCGGAGCCAGAGGAGCTAATCCGGCGGCTGTCTGAGCTGTTTCCTGAGGCGAGTAGTCGCATTCGCCAATTCGTCAACACCGTTGAAAAAACGGGTGCAGGCATGAAAAAGCTGGCCCCGCCGGTTAAGCCGCTGGAGCTGCTCAGCCATCCCGGAGAAGTCCTCGGCACCGCTCAATATCTCAACAGCACGCTGCAAGATGTCTTCGACAAATTCAAACTGCCCCAAGCGGCCCAAACCCTTCTGGCCCTGGAGTGGCTAGATTTTTTGCTGCCGCCCAATCAGCTCTCGTTTTACGCCTGGGTGGCCTTGTTTAGAGGCTATCAGGCAGGCGCGTTTTACCCCACCCAGCATTTTGAACAGGTGATTAATTCCCTCGTCAAGGTGATCGAATCGAATGGCGGACAGGTGCTGCTCAATTACGAAGTCACCCGCTTTAAAGTGGAAGGTAAAACGGTTACAGGCTTTGAAGCGATGGATTTGACCACACATCAGACCCACGACTTTACGGGCGAGACAGTCATTTGTAACATCGATCCCAAAAGAGCCGCCAAAATGATTGGCGAATCGAAATTTTCGGCCAGGGTGCGCCGCAAGCTCGACTATGAGTATTCGGCCTCTAACTATATGGCCTATTGCGTCGTCAAAGATCTCGACCTGCGAGACTACGGATTTGGCAAGTGGAATCTCTCCCACACGGGGCATCAGAGTATTAACGAAGCCTTTGACCAAATGTACGAGCATCACGACTACTCCAACCCTAGCTTTGCGATTACGACGCCGACTTTACTCACCGAGGAGAGTCGGGACTGCCCAGAGGACTGCCAGATTGTCGAGTTTTTGACGGTGGCTGACTATGCGTATTTTAAGGAATTGAAGGGGCGCGATCGCAAAGCCTACTATCAGAAAAAACAGGAAATTCTAGACGCTATCTTAGACGTGGTCGAAAAGCACTACGTGCCAAACTTTAGAGAACACATGGTCTTTCACGTCACCGGTAGCCCAACGACCAATGAGAGATATTGCTGGTGCCCTAGCGGAAATTCCTACGGCTCCAAGCTGACGCCTAAAAACATGGGACTGGGACGGCTGAATCACGAGACTTCGCTTAACCATTTTTACTTCTGCAATGCCTCATCTGGCTATCCAGGCTTTGCACCCACGATTTGGACAGGGGCGCTGCTGTATCAGCGACTGTCTGGCGATGTAATTTTAGGAGAGAATTGATCATGAGAATAGCAGTAGTGGGCGGCGGCGCGGCGGGTATGGCAACTGCCTACTGGCTCGATCAGCAGGGGCACCACGTCACCGTATTTGAAAGGCAGCCTATGCTGGGCGGACATATTCGTACGCTCAATAAGAATGTGTTGCCGAACCATTCCAATAACAATGCGATTTTGGAATGCGGGCCGCTTGAGTTTCCCGATAACTTTCACAACTTTGTAGCGCTCATGCAAGAGCTGGGTGTGAAGCTCTTGCCCGTCAGCGTAGGGTCAGCCTTATTTCCAAAAAGCGGCAGTCATTTCTTATCGGCAGCTTCAATCAAGCGAAATTTCACGGGTATTCAGCGCCTGATCGAATATCTCAGATTCGATAGTCTCTATGTCCGCTCCGCTGGGCTGTGGCTAAAAACGCAGTTTACCCACGCGAATCAGCTTTACGATCAGCCACTGTCTCACTATCTGGCAAACGACAGCACCAGCGATCTTTGGCTGAAGCTGCTCGCCATGTATAGCTACTCAATCCCGTTCAAATTCATCAATGACATGCCAGCAGAATTGGTGATTCCGATGTTAAACGCTTACATAGCAGTCAATTGGTTGCGGATTGAGGGCGGCGTATACACTTACATCGAAAAAATTCTCGAACGCTTTAGAGGAGATGTTCTGCTAGGGGTAGAAATTGCCAATATCTGTAGAAATCCAGATGCGGTTGAGATTGAGCTATCAACAGGAGAAACGCAATCGTTCGATAAAGTCGTCTTAGCAACCCCACCCGATCAGGCGATGGCGTTGCTAGCCGACCCCACCCCCGCTGAAACGAGACGATTTTCAGACTGGAAGCCCAACTACGTGAAAACCGTCGTGCATGAAGACAATTCCATTTACCATCAGCAGGGCATTCGCTCGCCCTCGGAGTTTGACTTCTTTGAGACCAATACTCAGTGGGGCTACAGCGGCTACTTAAATCGGCTTTGCGGCCTCTCTTCTCCTCAGCACTATTTTCTCTCCTTCCAGCTAGAAGAAATGATCGATCCTGACGACATCATTCACATTCAGCAGCATCATACGCCGATGTACACGACTGAGTCTTTTCGCCATCGGGACGAAATAGTCGCCACCAATGGAGAGAACCACACCTATCATGCGGGTGCCTACCTCGGCGACGGTTTACATGAGGGCGCGATTACCTCTGCTCGCCGGGTCGCTCAGCTTGTCGGCAACATGAAAATCTCCAGGGTAAGTGCTCCCATAGAATCGTACCCCTATTCAGCTTAGCAATGCTGAGCCCCTGCGAAGATCGGCGTTAACGTAGAGGCCATAGCTGGCTGGCTAGATCAATGTTGTCCTACGAGTGACAATTGAGTGTCAGAGCGATGACGAATGCTTTTGGAGTCTCTAGCGCGCTTTTAGATGCGGTAAGATGGCTTTGAAAACGTCAGTTTTGGGTACTTTGAATGCCTTTTGAATCACGCCCATCTGAGGCAGGAGAATCTATGCCAGAGCATTCGGAAAATCGCCAGAGCTCATCTGAAAGCACGCCCAGCAATCCGTGGATTGAAGGTGCACAGACGATTGGCTTAAGCGTTTTACTGGCGCTGGGCATTCGGACTTTTGTTGCCGAGGCCCGCTACATTCCCTCGGGCTCTATGCTGCCGACGCTAGAGATCAATGACCGCCTGGTCATCGAAAAGGTCAGCTATCACTTCAACAGCCCTAGCCGGGGAGATATTGTGGTTTTCCATCCGCCTGAGGCGGCAGGCAAGCAGTTTGTCAAGGAGGCGTTTATCAAGCGTGTTATCGGCTTGCCGGGAGAGACCGTAGAGGTCAAAGACGGTAGAGTCTACGTTGACGGTCAGCCGCTGGCAGAGGGCTATACAGAGTCACCGCCCGCCTATGCCTGGGGCCCCGAGACGGTGCCATCAGGTTCCTATTTGGTCTTTGGCGATAATCGCAATAACAGTGATGATGGTCATGTGTGGGGCTTTTTGCCGAGCGATCGCATTATCGGTCGTGCCATCGTCCGGTTTTGGCCGCTTAACCGATTAGCTTATTTGGCCGATCCCACCTATCAATAAACCGGCCCCCACAGTTTTGTGAAAAGTCTTTTCCAACAGTTCTGGCTAGCGCCCCATCCTCAGCGCATCGCCGCTTTTGAAGCCATCGTTATTGGTCTTGTTTCTGGGCTGTCTGCGGTGCTGTTGAAATGGGGGGTGGGCTGGTTGGGAACCTGGCGCGTTCATTCGGCCAGTCAAGTTCCGGCTTGGCTGGCACTGCCGGCCATTGGGCTAGCCGGCGGCGGCTTAGCCGGCTGGCTGGTAGAGCGCTATGCTCCACAAGCCGGGGGCAGCGGTATCCCGCAGGTCAAGGCGGTACTGGCTAAGGTGCCGCTGCCGTTTGATTTGCGAGTGGCCTTAGTCAAGCTGGTGAGCGGCATTTTGACGCTGGGTTCGGGTTTGGCATTGGGGCGCGAAGGCCCCACAGTACAGGTCGGGGCGGCACTGGCGGCTCAGTTTAGCCGGTGGTTTCCGACTGCGCCCAATCAACGCCGACAGCTGATCGCAGCAGGTGCAGGTGCAGGGCTGGCGGCGGCTTTTAATGCGCCGTTGGCAGGTGTTTTTTTTATTATTGAAGAGCTGCTCAAAGATTTTTCGAGTGCAACAATGGGTACTGCGGTGCTGGCGGCTTTTGTCGGTTCGGTGGTCGCTCGGCTGTTTGGTGCGCATGGGCTGGATGTCAATTTGCTGGACACTGCGCCGGTCACCGATTTTTCGGCGGCTGAAATTCCGCTCTATGTGCTTTTAGGCCTGATCGCTGGCGTCATTGGCGCAGCCTTCAACCAGGGAATTTTAGCTAGCTTGAGCTTTAATCGGGATCGGCTGGATTGGCCTTTGTCTCTGCGGGTGGGCCTGGCCGGGTTTGTCTCAGGGCTAATTGTGGCCTGTTTGCCCGTGGCTTTTCGCAATGGCAGCGGCCTGCGAGAGGTGCTCAGTACCGGTCAGGCCGATTGGCAGCTAGCGGCGATCGCCCTCGCAGCCCAGTTTTTGCTCACACTGATTGCCTATGGCTCGGGAGCCCCCGGCGGTCTATTTGCCCCGGTGCTGGTAATGGGCGCGTCACTCGGTTCGCTGATGGGCAGCGCGGCCCATCTGATTTTTCACGTGAGTTCGCCCGTTACCTATGCGCTCACGGGCATGGGAATTTTGTTCAGCGCGGTGGTTCGCGTGCCGATTACCGGAATTGTAATTATTTTTGAGATGACGGCAGACTTTAATTTGGTGCTGCCGCTAATGATTGGCTCCATTACCGCCTACTTAACTGGCGAAGCCCTTGCGCCTGGCTCACTGTATGATCGCCTGCTTGACTGGCGAGGCATTCGCTTAGAAGAAGATGCGCCCTCTAAGTGGTTTTTGGCTGGATTGAGCGCAAAGGATGTGATGCAGGCGCAGGTTGAGGTGATAGAGAGCGATATGGCTCTGGATGAAGCTATTGAAGTGTTTTCTCAGTCAAAGCATCAGGGCTTTCCGGTGGTGCGGCAGCAGCAGGTCATTGGCATGATCACTCAGAGAGATCTGAGCGATCTCACACAGCGGCTTCAGGCTACAAAAGAGCTGTCGGGAGAGAACAGGATAGAAACCCTGATCGATTCGCCGCCGATCACCGCGAGCCCCGATCTCTCTTTGCTAAAGGTGCTTTCTTTGCTAGATCAACATCAGCTCAGCCGCCTGCCCATCGTAGAAAATCAGCAGCTAGTTGGGATTGTGACGCGCAGTGATATCATCCGAGTCGAAGTCGAGCGATTGGCTCAAAGAGGTCTGCTCGCATAGTTTTTAGGGCAGCAGGATGAGTCTATCGAGAGAGAATGCGCCGGGGCCGAGGATAGCGATCGCACTCAAAATCAACACATACATAAACGCTTTCTCGTAGCTGGGCGGCTCTCCCTTACCGTTTGGCCCTTCGTACTGTCCTTCAGGAATCTGGAACGGATCTTCCGCGACAAAGGGCGACCCTTTCGACATTTCTAAAACCATTGCAAAGACCATAGAGGCCAAAATTGCTAAGCTTGCTAGCGGCGTGAGCAGGCCCAAAATGAGGAAAAACCCGCCTAAAAACATCGATAGCGCGGACAACAGACAGAGAAAGACCGGCATATTTACCGCCTTGGCCCACTGCTTCAGGTGCATTAGCTTGGGCCGTCCGTGCAGCACAAACAACAGCCCTGTGCCCGCTCGCAGCACGAGTAAAAGCCCGCCAAGAACACCGGCTGGAAATCCGATGTAGAAGAAATCTACAAGGCTGAGGATAGGCGGGGGTAGCCTGAGCAAGAGACCGCTGGCCAGAATGAAGGTGGCGATCGCATAAGCCCCGTAAACAGCAAAATTTATACCCATAGCTAAAATCCTCGGTTAGCGCCTATCTGACGAACGGTTCTGGTTTCTAACATTCTTTAAACCGACGACCTACAGCGATTCCTCGCGCCTCCCTGTCTGAAACTAGAACTATCTGACCTGTCTAAAACTTCCCAGTGGCTGAAATCATCAGGAAAATTGACCGGGCTGTGCGGCCAGCCACTGTTCATCGGTGAGTTGAACGATCATCAGCACCGCTGGCTCGTCGCCAACCGTACCCGACAGATGGCCCTGATGTCCATTGTCATCGGCTTTTGTATTTTGGTCTGCGCCAAAGGAAACCTCGCCTGCCCCCATTTCAACGCGATCGCCGTCCATAGTCTCGACGAACCATTTGCCCGAGAGCGGCACAATCCACTGAGGCTTAGGGTTTTCGTGCCACTCGCCCACCCATCCTACCGGCAGCACAGAAAACATCATATGGGCAGCGCCGCTGATCAAATGATCGTTCCACTGAGGGGCGGCTCCCCCTGAAATACTCTCTTTTTCAAAACCGACTAGCTCACACTTCTGCTGATGGCTCACTCCCTGCTCGTCTGTCCATACATGCCAGTAGGTGAGGCTCGGGGCGCTTTCAGAAGCCTCAATAGCAGAGCCGCTGGATTTTGCTGATTTAGCCATGACAGAGATTCGACAAAGTTTATATCAAAATTCTAGTCAAAAGGGAGAAAACTACCTCTTCCTTTAGTTCAACGTTCAGCTTCGGCCATCAGCAGCTTGACAATCTGGTTTTCTACTTTTGGACAAGATTCTCAACGGCGAGGCGAGGCTCAAGGTCTAGTGATGTCGTCGGTGACGATGCGATCGCTGTCGCCGCCGACATAAACAAACAGATTGAGAGGGCTGGGAAGAGGTGGAGGGAAATAGACAGGCAACTAATTTGACTGCGCTAATGATCAGCACGCTCAACGCCAGCAGAATGAGTAAATTTTCTACCATTATTGAACGTCTCACCGCAGGTGTTTGGCCAGTTACCG
>JBBSNR010000113.1:0-8563 GCA_038260635.1 Phormidesmidales cyanobacterium | reverse complement strand
GTGACCGATGGCTTCTAGTCCGGCGCAGTCCAGCGAGTCGCCTTCCTTCATCGCGGGTAAAACGACTTCCTGGTTTTCGATGGCCGCATCGGGATCGTCCGACCCTTCGACGTAGGCTCGGAAGAAGCCAGGGAAGTCAATTCGCTTACCAGTCGCTTTGAAGATGGCGTCGTCGGCTTCTATTTGCACGGTGATGTTGGTCTGGCGGGCTTCGGCCATTTGGGTGGCGACGGTGCGCTTCCAAATCAGGTCGTAGAGCCGAAGTTCGCGTTCTCTGAGGGCCGTATTTTGAGGCGTGCGAAAGACTTCTCCGGAGGGGCGAATGGCTTCGTGGGCCTCCTGTGCGCCTTTGCTCTTGGTGGCGTACTGGCGCGGTTTGGGGCTGAGGTATTCTTTTCCGTATTTGGTTTCTACGCAGCTGCGGGCGGCAGAGATTGCCTGCTGAGACAAACTCGTAGAGTCGGTTCGCATGTAGGTGATAAAGCCTTTCTCGTACAGCCCTTGAGCGGTGCGCATGGTGTCGCGAGCTGAGAGCCCCAGCTTGCGGTTAGCCTCTTGCTGCAAGGTAGAGGTGGTAAAAGGCGGGGCGGGTTTACGAGTATTGGGCCGCTCTTCTAGGTTGGAAACGCTCCAGGCGCTTTGCTCTAGTCGGGATTGCAGCGATCGCGCCTCCGCCTCATTCAGCAGCAGCACATTGCGACCGGCTTTCACCTGACCGGTGGCCTCATCAAAGTCACTGCCGTTGGCGACCCGAGTGCCTCCGACTGACACTAATTTGGCATCAAAAGGACTCTTAGACTTGAGTAAAGCCGCCTTTAAATCCCAGTAAGAGCCGCGTCTGAAGGCGCGTCTGGCCCGCTCGCGCTCTACGAGTAATCTGACCGAAACCGACTGCACTCGCCCGGCTGAGAGCCCAAAGGCGATTTTTTTCCACAGCAGCGGCGAGACGGTGTAGCCCACTAACCGGTCTAGGATGCGGCGAGTCTCCTGAGCGTGCACTAGCTTGTCGTCGATGGTGCGGCAGTTGGAGAGGGCGGCTTGAATGGCTTCTTTGGTAATTTCGTGAAAGACCATGCGCTTGGTCGGCACTTTGGGCTTGAGCACCTGCAACAAGTGCCAGCTAATGCTTTCTCCCTCGCGGTCTTCGTCTGTGGCCAGCACCAGTTCGTCCGCGTCTTTGAGCGCGTCTTTGAGGGTTTTGACGACCTTCTTTTTGTCCTGCGGGATCACGTACAGCGGTTCAAAGTCAGCTTCTGTGTTGACGCCGATCTGAGCCCACTTTTCGCCTTTGACCTTGGCCGGAATTTCTTTGGCCGACTTGGGCAAATCGCGAATGTGGCCCATCGAAGCCTCTACCCGATAGCCCTTGGGCAGGTAGTTGCGAATGGTCTTGGCTTTAGTAGGAGACTCAACGATGACGAGCGTAGACATACGACCTGTGCGTTTTTAACTGAGGTGGACGGCGGCGGTGAACGGTGACGAATGGTGAGCTTCAAAGCAGACTGACGCTGCCATTGCAGATTCTGGGGCAGATTTAAGATGGGCGGGCCTGCGGATAAACGGGTGCCCGGCAGGGAGTGCTTTGCCGGTTGGCTCAAGCATTCCCAGGATTGAGTCACTGCCGCCTCTACCTATATATATAGCGATAGATCAAAATGGTTCAATCCGTCTACCCTGCTTTTTCGGCTTTGCCTGCTTAGAGTCAAGCTAACGAAGATAGGCAGATTGAGCAAACCCTTTGACCTCTATACCGTTTTCGTTGTAGCGCGCTCTAGAAGCATCTGTCTATTAATTTTTTTAGTAATCTCCGTCCGTTCGGCGTCCGTTTGGTTCCTACCCGTTGTGATAGTGGTTACTCTTTCTGCAAAATTCTTCTGTCAAACACTGGGATTAACGGAAAATACACGGTAAGCTTTCAAGTGGAATCTAGCTGGCCACGTTACTGGGCCGTAGTCAATGGACTTTGCCAATATTGCCGCTCAGCTGAATGCTGGCATCATTTTGCCGGAAGGGATTGTGATCGTCACGATTATGGTGGTCATCGTCACCGATATTATTGGCGGTCGCAAGGTAGCCCAGTGGCTGCCCTATGTCGCAATGTCTGGCCTGCTGGCCGCTATTTTTGACCTTTACTTGCAGTGGGGCGCAGCCGATCCGATCGCCTTTTTAGGGGCGTTTAATGGTGACGATCTGAGCATTGTTTTTCGCGGCATTATCGCGCTGTCAGCGTTGGTAACGGTGCCGATGTGTATTCGCTACGTAGAGCGCTCGGGCACGGCACTGGCAGAGTTTTTGGCGATTTTGCTGGCGGCGACGCTAGGCGGCATGTTTTTGGCTGGGGCCGATGAGCTGGTGATGGTCTTTGTCTCGCTAGAGACGCTGAGTATTTCGTCTTACCTGCTGACGGGCTACATGAAGCGCGACCCTCGCTCGAATGAGGCGGCGCTAAAGTATTTGCTAATTGGGGCGGCGAGCGCGGCAATTTTTCTCTACGGCATGTCTTTGCTGTATGGGCTGTCGGGGGGGGAAACGAATTTGGCGGCGATCGCCACTCAAATCGCCGCTGCCAACACCGAAGCCCCAATTGGCCTAATCATTGCCTTGGTCTTTGTGATTGCTGGGATCGCCTTTAAAGTCGCGGCAGTGCCCTTTCACCAGTGGACGCCTGATGTCTACGAAGGGTCGCCTACGCCAGTTGTGGCCTTTCTATCGGTCGGGTCTAAAACAGCCGGGTTCGCGCTGGCCATTCGCCTGCTGTTGACGGCCTTCCCCATGGTGACTGAGCAATGGCGGTTTGTATTTGCGGCGCTGGCCATTCTCAGCATGATTTTGGGCAATGTGGTCGCCCTGGCCCAAACCAGCATGAAGCGTCTGCTAGCCTACTCCTCCATTGGGCAAGCGGGCATTGTGATGATTGGCTTTATCATCGGCACCGATGCGGGCTACTCCAGTCTGGTGTTTTACCTGTTCATCTATCTCTTTATGAACCTAGGAGCCTTTACATGTGTCATTTTGTTCTCCCTGCGCACAGGCACCGACCAGATCAGCGAGTACAGCGGCCTCTACCAAAAAGATCCGCTGCTGACGCTGGGTCTGAGCATTTGTTTGCTTTCTCTGGGCGGCATTCCCCCGCTGGCAGGCTTCTTTGGCAAAATTTACATTTTCTGGGCAGGCTGGCAGGCCGGTGCCTATAGCCTGGTGCTAGTGGGTCTGATTACCAGCGTCATCTCCATTTACTACTACATTCGAGTGGTGAAGATGATGGTGGTCAAAGAGCCGCAGGAAATGTCTGACTCGGTGAAAGCCTACACAATCAATGACTGGTCGCTGCCCGGTATGCGGCCCTTACAGGTGAGTTTGATCACGGCGGTGGTCGTGACCGCCCTGGCGGGTATAGCGGCCAATCCCCTGCTGACCCTAGCCAATAGCTCGGTGGCACGCACGCCCTTGCTACAGCGCTCAGTGCTGATTCGCAACGCAGAGCTAGCCGCTGAGATGGGACAGGCCCAAATGCCGGTGGCTGACGTGGCTGTTTCTAAAGCTGTCCCGATTGAGTAATGGCGACACCGTGGTCTGTTTCCTCCTCCGGCTCCTTCCTATCTGTTTAGCGAAGGCGCTAGAGGTATCAGGCCATTAGCGTGTACTCCACATCGTCCTGGTGGCTGCGCTGCTTGGCGAGAATATTTTTAACGTGCTTCTTCACCGTGTTTTGAGTGATCCACAGCGCGGTCGAAATTTCGTGGTAGTCGGCTCCGCGCAGGCGCAGCTGCCAGACTTCGGTTTCGCGCTCGGTCAGGCCAAACAGGGCAGCGTCGGAGAGGGCTTTGTTGCGGATGGTTTGCTGACGGTCTTCGATGACGATCAGCAAATAAGGAATCTGAGCCAGGTGAATATTTTGTGCGCGGACGCGAGCGGTGCCGAGGTCGGGCAGGATGATATCGGCATCAATGCCAATTTTTTCAAAAGAAAGCACGTCCTGATTTTTTAAGGCGGATTGGCAAACTTTCCAGATTTCGGCGGGTAGGGTGTCTGCTTCTGCCTTGAGGAGCGTGCAGATGCGCCGGGCCGGGGGGTTGATTTTTTCAATTTCACCGGTTTGGCTGGCGATGATGAAGCCGTCTTGCAGATTTTCTAGGGCGGCGCGTAGAATGCTGAAGTCGGCTGGGGCGGCAGTGCGTTGGCCAGGGCGGTCGGCCTGGGGAATAGCAGCTTTCATGGTTCGATTCCAGGAATTGGCTTATATCGATCTATCAGCGTCAGTTGTGAAGGTTCTGCGATCGCTCCTTTATCAAATTTTTCATCAGGCCAAAGATGGCGTTAGCTAGCTGAGAGGTCGTATGATTTGGTCAGACTCATATCTGTATCTTTAGAGGTGTGTCCTATTTAATTCTTTCGCCCGATGATAATGACTTAATAATTTACATCCTTTACGGAGTGTACTTAAGATGGCCGCACCTAATGGCGTGATGATGCAGTACTTTCATTGGTACAACGAGCCTGATGGTACTTTGTGGAAGGAAGTCGCTCAGCGGGCTGAAGCGTTGGCTCAAGCTGGAATTACGGCGGTATGGTTGCCCCCTGCTTACAAAGGTGCTGCCGGCGGTTACGACGTGGGCTACTCGGTCTATGACCTGTATGATCTAGGAGAGTTTGACCAGAAGGGGTCGGTGCGTACGAAGTATGGCACTTCTCAAGAATATATTGACGCGATTCAGACCGTTAAGCACGCTGGGATCGAGGTCTATGCCGATGTGGTGATGAATCATCGGCTGGGCGCAGACGAGCAGGAAGAGTTTAAAGCAACGCCTTACTCGCCGAGCGATCGCGCTCAGCCCATCGGCGACATGGTCACTATCAAAGCCTGGACTCATTTTACTTTTCCCGGTCGTCAGGGTAAGTATTCCGACATGAAATTTCACTGGTGGCACTTTGGCGCAGTGGACTACAATGCTTACGAAAAAGGTGACTTTGAAGCCGTTTATCTATTTGAGGGCAAAGGTTTCGAGACCAATGTAGACCTGGAAAAGGGTGGCTTTGACTACCTGATGGGCTGTGATCTGGATGTGAGCCATCCGGAGGTAAAAGAAGAGATCACCCGCTGGGGAGAATGGTTTATAGATACCACTGACCTGGACGGGTTTCGCTTTGATGCGGTCAAGCACGTTAAAGCAGGATTTTTCCCAGAGTGGCTCAACCACATGCGCAAGTACAGCGGCAAGCGAATGTTTGCTGTAGGCGAATACTGGTCTAACGAAATTGAAGCGCTGCACCATTTTATTGATGTCACTGGCGGCGATGTTGCCCTGTTTGACGCGCCTTTGCACTACAACTTCCGCGAGGCGAGCAAGGCGGGCAATGGCTACGATATGCGCGCCATTTTTGATGACACGCTAGTTAAAGAGCAGCCCGCTCTAGCGGTTACGCTGGTTGACAATCACGACTCACAGCCGTTGCAGTCGTTAGAGTCGGTGGTGGAAGCCTGGTTTAAGCCGCTCGCCTATGCGCTGATTTTGCTGCGCCGGGAGGGCTACCCCTGCATCTTTTATGCCGATTACTACGGCGCTCACTATAAGGACACGGGCAAAGACGGTACTGAGTATGAAATTTGGATGGAGAGCCATCAGTGGCTGATCGATAAGTTCTTACATGCACGCAGTACCTATGCCTTTGGCGACCAGTACGACTATTTTGACCATGCCAACGTGATTGGCTGGACGCGGCTGGGCACTAAAGTCAACCCTGGCGGTATGGCTGTCGTGCTCAGCAACAGCGAAGCGGGCACTAAGTGGATGGAGGTGGGTCGGGCTGACTGCGTCTATATCGACATTACTGAGCATATTGATCAGCCCGTCACGACGAATGAGGAGGGCTGGGCCAACTTTTGCTGCGAGGCGGGGTCAGTATCGGTGTGGGTACCGCAGCCGTAGCCAGCAGATCCAGGAAAAACCAAACTAAATCATCAAGAAATCCTGACATCCGGAAAAATGGGCGTCAGGATTTTTTTTGCGATCCCATACAAACTTCACACGTCAGCGGCAAGCCAATCTCTCTTTTGGCACACCTCTCTTTTTTCACTACAAGAACCCAAAAGAGAGATGTTTGCTAGAACGGACAGGGCATAGGCGGATATTAGCCGAGTGCGATCAGGCTAAATCAGAGATTTTTTTAGGGTGACGGTCAAGACTCTGACACAGCTGTGGTATCAACTATGCTTGGTCTGTTGTTTTTTGACCTGCTTATTTCTGGTATCAAAACGCGACTTTCTCAAACAAAAAGTTCTGATGGCTCAAAAGGCAGTTTTTAGCGTGAAGCCACTGATATAGCTGGATTTGTGTACTTCATGGATCTGTTTTACTCCGAGAAAGCACTGAAAATCCTGGCGGAAATACTGAGATTACACCCGAAGAGTTAGTCAGTAGCATCGCGGAGAGAGACAAAGATTTCTCAGGCGGCGATGCCAACAACTTTGCAACACAACTAGCTAACACTCCTGGTGCTTCCCAATGATGTTTCTACCCGCAACTGCTTCTCAGCTAAACAAGTCTTCAGCTAACTGTCATGTTCGATCTACAGCCACTCTAATAGCAACTCTGTTGGCGACGGGCGGACTTGGGCTGAGCGCTCAGCGTGCGATCGCTCAGCCTTTAGATATCAGCCACGATAGCGCTAGCGGTCAGGTAGAGATAGACAATAATGCCTTTGATCTGCGAACCGGCGCATTTGAAAATGGCTCCTCTATTCCTTTGCCAGCAATGCTGCCAGTTGAGACTAATGAAGGGATGGCGCAGCCGGTCATTCGTAGTCGGCAGTCACCCAACAGCATTGAAATCACTGCTGACAGTGACTATATCGATCAGTCTTTTGACCGGGCCTTGGGCCAGGAAGACCTCAGCTACCAGCTTGAAACGGATTCTTTACAGCTGAGGACGCAGTTTGACTTGAATCATCTCCCTGGCAATCATCGCTACGGCGAGGGCATTCAGGTGACGGTATTTGACCCAGCCGGAGAAGTGAAGAGCCGTGAGACTGTCTTTGTGCGCGGCGACGGTGTGCGCGTGGGGCCAAATGGTGAGACTTTGCCGGAGAGGGCGCAGTTGGATGTCGCCTACGGCTCTGCCGATGTTGTAGAGCTGCGAGTGCTCAATTTGAGAAGCGATGGCGCTGCCCCCAGTGAGTCGGGCATTTACTTTTCTCAGGACGGTCAGTTTATTGTCGAAGACTTGCAGAATGGCGGTGACCTGGACTTTAACGACGGCGAATATGTCGAAATTCCGGGCGGGCAAGGTGAGGCGATCGCTCTCGAAGAGCGCCGCAACATCTCCTACGAGACTCAAATCGCCGAAACGCCACTAGCGCCCGAAGTCCGACAGGAAGAGGAAGTTGAGACTGAGCTGAACGAAGATGTTATTCAGTCTGACACGGTCTTTGTAGAAGAGAAAATTCGGGGCACGGTGGAGACGCCGGATGCGATCGCGACCCGCCTGGGCCATGCTAGCGGCGTGCGCACCGAAAACAATGAGCAGCTAGTGTACAACCGCTACGCAGCAGCCAGCCAGGTCCGGGTAGGCAGCGACGGTCTGGGCGTGACCGGTCAGCTATCGCCTCTGGTCAACAATCCGGCAGTGCCGCCAACCCTGCTCTCGGGCAATCTTACTTTTGACCCGAGCGCTGGTAACAACGAAGCAGGACTGACCGCCAGCCTCTCCCTGACGCAGTTTTTAAGCTCGACTCACCATCAGGCAACCGATATTTTTGGCAATGCGATTGAAAATCCCGATCCGAATGGGCCCAGATTGGTAGAGCCCGGTGGCCTGCTGAACAATCGGCGCTGGGTGGGCTATGTGCCACCGACGCCAGCCATCACGATGCTCGGCAATCAGATATTTTCAGCCAACGGCATCTTTGATCTGCCCGCAAACCAGGCGGTGGTGATTGCACCGGCTGACCCTGAGCAAGTCGGTCGGGGTAACGCGGCCTATACCGACAATGTGGGCGGTCTGCTGATTGAAAGTGCGGCTGGAGATTTTAGCTTTATCCCGCAGTGGACAGGCAGCGGCTATGCCCAAGAGCAGATTGTGCTCGCACCGGGGGAAGCGCAGCGGATCATCTATGCGCTGGTGCCCCAACAGCCTGGTCAGGCACTACAGATTGGCGATCGCTATGCCGTGACTGACGGTGCTAGCGGCTATGAAATTACCGACGGCGGCTTTACGGTGATTTCAGCCGACCGGCAGCCCCAAAACTTTGCTCAAGAGCAGGCAGAAATCTATGCGGTTGAAGACACGCTGGCAGGCAACAATGCGGCAACTGCTCTGTTCAATGGCGTTCAGGGCGTCTATGCAGAAGCCGTCGGGGGCGATCGCATTCCCACGGTAGACGTTAGCCTAGCTGACGAAGCCGATGCGCGAGTGGGCAATGCGCTCTTTCCGCAGGAGATCATTGCCGGTGACCAGGGGCAAAGCGCCTATGTCCGCACAACTCGGGCCGGTGGCTTTTATCTGGGAGCTGCGCTCACAGGCGGCATCGGCAATCAGCAGGACACCCTCAGACGCACCAGCTCTAC
>JBBSNR010000112.1:0-8569 GCA_038260635.1 Phormidesmidales cyanobacterium | reverse complement strand
GCTGGACCTGATCCAAGAAGGCACGCTGGGACTGGAGCGGGCGGTCGAAAAATTTGACCCTACCAAGGGCTATCGCTTTAGTACGTATGCCTACTGGTGGATTCGTCAGGGGATTACTCGGGCGATCGCCACTCAAAGCCGTACCATTCGCCTGCCGGTGCACATCACCGAAAAGCTCAACAAAATTAAAAAAGCTCAGCGCAAAATCTCTCAGTCCGAAGGCCGCACCGCCAAGGTCGAAGATATTGCCCGCGAGCTAGACATGACCGTCGCCCAAATCCGCGAAGTGCTGCTGAAGGTGCCTCGCTCGGTGTCTTTAGATACCAAGGTCGGCAAAGACCGCGATACGGAATTAGGTGACCTGCTAGAGACCGACGATGTTTCGCCAGAAGAACTGCTGATGCGCGAATCGCTCAAGCGTGACTTGCAGCAGCTGCTCACCGACCTGACTACCCGTGAGCAAGAGGTGATTACCCTGCGCTTTGGCCTGGGCGACGGTGTGCCCTATTCTCTGGCCGAGATTGGCCGTACGCTGGAGCTTTCCCGTGAGCGAGTCCGGCAGATTGAATCCAAGGCGCTGCAAAAGCTCCGCCAGCCCAAGCGACGCAACCGTGTCCGCGACTATCTAGAGGCGCTGTAGGGCCCTCTGGCAGCGCGTTCAAATTGGTCAAGCTCTAAAGCAACGTAATCTCCTACTGATAATCCCCCGCAGACAGCTCAAAAGGTTTGCGAGGGATTTTTCTGCGTGAGGGATTAGGTGATCGCGCCTTAGCCGCTGTGCTATAGACGCGGCTGAATCCTCCAGGGGCGATAGCCTGCGCGAACGCACTGAGTGAGGGCTTCGTCAACGTCAGCTTCGGTGGCATCAACAATATCGATGACGCAGCTGCCATAGCGGTCGGGCAATAGGCTGCGGCCACAGTTCTCTAGCACCTTGGTAGAAGGGCTATCGAGCAGGCGGGTGTGAATGTCGATGGTGCAGTTGGCGACCTCTACGGGGCGGCGCGATCGCTGACAAATCAGCAGCGCACTCTCAGCCGTTAGCCCGGTAAATTCGTTAACATCGACTACGCAGGCCCCGAGATCTTCTGGATAGCGGGCTGAAGCGCAGGCGGCGATCGCCTCTGCTTCAAAAATTCCTGCCTCAGTCATGCCTGCTGCGCAGCCAAAATAGTCCGGATTTGCCGCGACGGCGGCTGTTGCCCCTATCGTGCTAAGGCCAACTGCACCCAGCGAAACCGCACCAAACGCTGCCCCAGCAGCCAGCCAAGAACCCCGATTTCTTAGACGGATAGTGCACAAACTGGCTTGCAGACGGGTAAAGGATAAAAAATCAGGAGTCGTGAACATTTTCATAGGAGCCTCATTGCTTGCTTGCGCTCTGATCTAATCTACAGTGAATAGAGTGACGATAACGATACGTATACGCCGATTTAGAGAGGATTTGATATGCATCTGAGTGACATTACCCACCCTAACCAGTTGCATGGTCTGTCGGTTAAGCAGCTAGAGCAGATTGCTCAGCAGATTCGCGATAAACATTTGCAGACAATTGCGGCCAGCGGCGGGCACTTAGGCCCCGGACTGGGCGTGGTCGAACTGACCTTGGGGCTCTATCAAACCCTCGACCTGGACCATGACAAAGTCGTCTGGGATGTGGGTCATCAGGCTTATCCCCACAAGCTGATCACCGGTCGCTATAAAGACTTTCACACTTTACGCCAGCAAAATGGCGTAGCCGGATACCTGAAGCGATCCGAAAGCCGGTTTGATCACTTTGGCGCGGGCCATGCTTCTACCAGTATTTCAGCGGCTTTGGGGATGGCGATCGCCCGCGACCTCAAAGGCGAAAAGCACAAAGTTGCCGCCATTATCGGCGACGGCGCGCTCACCGGCGGCATGGCGCTAGAAGCGATTAACCACGCCGGTCATCTGCCCAAAACCAACCTGGTCGTGGTGCTCAATGACAACGAAATGTCGATTTCGCCCAACGTTGGGGCAATTCCGCGCTATCTCAACAAAATGCGCCTGAGCCCGCCCGTGCAGTTCCTCACAGACAACCTCGAAGAGCAGCTCAAGCAGCTACCTTTTAGCGAGTCGCTCACGCCTGAGCTAATCCGTGTCAAAGAAGGCATGAAGCGCTTGGCCGTCTCTAAAGTCGGCGCTGTCTTTGAAGAGCTGGGCTTCACCTATATGGGGCCGGTAGACGGACACAATATCTCAGAGCTGATCAGCGCCTTTAAAGAAGCCCACAAGCACGGCGGTCCGGTGCTGGTGCATGTCGCCACTGTCAAAGGCAAAGGCTACGAAATCGCCGAAAAAGACCAGGTGGGCTACCACGCTCAGTCGCCCTTTAACCTGGAAACAGGTAAAAAAATCCCTGGCGGTAAGCCCAAGCCACCCGGCTACTCTAAAGTGTTTGCCGAGACGTTGGTCAGCCTGGCGGAGAACGATCCCACTATCATCGGTATTACCGCTGCAATGGCGACGGGCACCCGGCTAGACTTACTCCAGGCCAAGCTGCCCAAGCAGTATATTGACGTGGGTATCGCCGAGCAGCACGCGGTCACTCTGGCAGCGGGCCTAGCCTGCGAAGGCATGAAGCCCGTCCCGGTGATCTACTCCACTTTCTTACAGCGCGCTTTCGACCAGATTATTCACGATGTCTGTATTCAAAAGCTGCCGGTTTTCTTTGCGCTAGACCGGGCGGGCCTTGTGGGGGTCGATGGGCCAACTCACCAAGGCATGTATGACATTGCCTATATGCGCTGCATTCCCAATATGGTGCTAATGGCCCCTAAAGACGAAGCTGAGCTACAGCGCATGGTAGTCACCGGTATCGAATATGACGGGCCGATCGCAGTGCGCTATCCACGCGGCAATGGCTACGGTGTGCCGCTGATGGAAGAAGGCTGGGAAGCGCTGCCGATTGGTAAAGCAGAGGTGCTGCGCCAGGGCGATGACGTTTTGCTCATAGGCTACGGGGCGATGGTGTATCCGGCAATGCAGACTGCCGAAATCCTCAGTGAGCACGGGGTGGAGGCGACGGTGATTAACGCTCGCTTTGCTAAGCCGCTAGACACCGAGCTGATGCTGCCTTTGGCGAATAAGATTGGCCAGGTGGTGACTTTGGAAGACGGCTGCTTGATGGGGGGCTTTGGCTCGGCCCTGGCTGAAGAACTGAGCGATCGCGGTTTCTCGCCAACGCTGCTGCGCTTGGGTGTGCCCGATCAGCTGGTAGATCATGCCTCTCCTGACCAATCCAAGGCCGCGCTAGGGCTGATGCCGGCGCAGATGGCTGAGCGTATTCTCAAGCGGTTTGACTTGGGCGAAACTAGCCGCGAGCTGGCTGAGCAGCGGTAGAGCGTTAGAGACTTGATTTGAGGGAGCGGGTTAGAGGGGAAGACAGGAGAGCAGGAGACAGGAGACAGCAAGAGGGCTGACTTTAGGTCTTTTACCGGCTTTCTCTCACTGCCTCAATAAGGGGGGCGCTTTTGCGGCGCTGCCACCAGCGGGCTAGCTGCGTCATCACTTTGCCGAGAGACTGTCCGAGCGAATCGCCGCTGCTGTTGCCCTGCACCAGATCGATCAAGATGCAGCCTGAGCCCGCTAGCAGCCCGGCAGTGCCCAGAGTAAATAAAACTAGGGCGGTGGAAATTAGCCCGTCAAAGGAGAGGAGCGATCGCAGTGCCAGCGCAAATAAACTCACGCTAAAAACCAGCAGTGCCATATGCAGGATCAGCGTTCCGATATGGCTCCAGAAGTACTGATTGCTCAGCCGCTGCCGCTGATCTCGCACGCGCTTGAGATGGGCTCTACGCTGGTCCTTATCCAGTTCAGCTAACGGGGCTACAGCAGCTGCTGTAGCCGAGCTGTGAGTCATTTCCTGATAGTGCCGCCGCACCTGGCCAAGCTGCTGAGCGAGCATATTTTGCCGTAGCCAAGCACCGCCGAGCAAGGCTGCTGAGAGTAGGGTCGTTAGCACCGAATTTAAGATAAGCAAAATCAGCTGATTAGTCTGTTCGATACTCATAAAACAGGGGAGAGACAGGACTAAACACAAACACTGGTTCAAATGTACTAAATAAGTCCACAAAACTCAAACCCTGTTTTGCATTTCGCAATCACAGGCTTTAATGAGGAGGTGTAGCGCCTCTATCTTCGCCTCTCTCCCATGCCGACTGATTCAAAGCGATCGCGCATTCCCCTATTTTTTGCTATCGGTATTGGGCTGAGTCTGCTGCTGGCCGGTCTAAAGGCGATCGCTGCTTGGCTAGCTGAGAGTTTTCTCTACTCGGTGCCCTGGATTGGGGGCTTTCTCAAAAGCATTGAGCTGATAGAAATTGTCAATTTGGTGATATTTGCCATTTTGGGGGCGGGCATCGGCGCGGCTACATTTTTGCTGCCTGCCCGGTGGAATCATCAGGCCAAGATGGCTCTGCTGATAGCGGTGAGCCCTTTTGTCTTTAGCGCCAGCTACATGATGCAGCAAAACCTGTGGATCCGAGAGGTCGCTGCTCGGGCCAACATTTCCTACGATGAAGCTCGTGACCTGACCAATGCCTTTTTGGTACGGCAGGGCGACAGCGGCGGCTTTTTTGGCTATTACCCTTTCAGCACCCAATTTACAGATCTTCCCACCCGCCGAGAAGAGTTAGAAAGTCAGGCGTTAATCAACCCCAGTCAGGCGCTAGTGAAAGAGCTGGACAGCTACAACGACCCCAGAGCCGACGCCGTTGCTTTTGTCTTTGAGCGGGTGGGCTGGCTGATGCGGCTGATGTATATGACGCTAGCGGCGCTGATGGCGCTGATCTATTACTTTAAGGGGCACGACTGGGCTGAGCATCAGCGCCAGGTGAGTGAGACTAGCTTGCCCAAGCGTAAAACAGGCTAATGGCGGCGTCACCGTCTCTATCGGCCATCATTTTGGCAGGCGGCCGCAGTCGTCGTATGGGCCGAGATAAAGCGCTGCTGACCCTGCGCAGCGGCCAACCTCTGCTCTATCAGACCGCTCAAGTCGCCCAGCAGCTGACCGCAGAAGTGGTGGTAGTCACGCCCTGGCCCGAGCGCTATCAGCCAGTTGTGCCGCCTACAGTCCGACTTGTTAGAGAGGGGCCGGTGGCGAACGGGCCGCTCAGCGGATTTGTTCAGGGGTGGGCGCAGGTGAATTCAGATTGGTGTTTGCTGTTGGCCTGCGATTTGCCGTATCTGGAGAGCGCCGTTTTGCAGCGGTGGTGGATATGGCTGTTGGCGCGGATTGAGCAGATTGAGCAGCGGTGCAGCTGCCGTCCCGAAGCGTCGCCAGCTGACCCAGCGGCCTCGCTCGTGCCTGGGGCGAAAGGCTGGGAGCCGCTTTGTGGCTATTACCATCGCAGCTGTTTGGCCGGACTAACTCAGCATTTGGCTAGCGGCGATCGCTCCTTTCAGCCCTGGCTAGCGACTGTGCCCATTGCCGCCTACAGCGCTATTCCGCCGTCAATGCTGTTTAACTGCAATACGCCTGATGATTGGACTGCGGTCGAAAGGGCTATCTGAAGGCCAGCTAGCCTTTGTAAACTAGGGCTCCTCCGGGTAGAAATGGGGTGAAATGAGAACTGGAACAAATGTTGCAAAGTATGAGTTTTTAGACTGCTTCAGCGGATCGGTTTTGCCAAACGGCCCGCGATTAACAGCAGCATTTGGCAGTTAAAGCCTTAACCCGTGCCACTTTTATCGAATATTAAGCTGTGTAATGATTTCCTCAGTTTCTTCAAGATGAACGACCGGCCTCCTCTATGATTGGAACACATTAGACATAGCTGTTTACACAAGTGTTGGAGATTCAAGCGTGGCTCTTCCGTTGTTGAATTACCCTCCCAAAAGCCAGAACCAACGGGTAGAGGGTTACACCGTACAGGGCGATGACCAGCCCAGAATTTATAGCGCTGAGGCTCTCCTGGAGTACAGCGAAATGACTGAGCTGATTGACGCAGCCTACCGTCAGATTTTCTTTTATGCCTTCAAGGCCGACCGTGAGATCTTCTTAGAATCTCAACTGCGCAACAACCAGATCACCGTGCGTGACTTCATCCGGGGTCTGTTGCTTTCAGAGACCTATCGCAGCAGTTTTTACGACAAAAACAGCAACTATCGCTTCGTTGAGCAGTGCATTCAGCGAGCGCTAGGCCGCGACCCTTATAACGAGCGCGAGAAAATTGCCTGGTCGATCAAAATCGCCACCAAAGGCGTTCAGGGCTTTATTGATGAGCTGCTAGATACCGACGAGTACGTAGAGAACTTTGGCTACGACATCGTCCCTTACCAGCGCCGTCGAATTTTGCCCGGTCGTGAGATTGGCCAGCGCCCGGTCAACATCAAGTCGCCTCGCTACGACGAGTACTATCGCTCTATTTTGGGCTTCCCTCAGGTCAGCTGGCAGGAAGAGGTGCGTCGCTTCAAGCCGCAGGAGCAAAAGGCCACCGCAGGCAATCCTTCGCTCTACCTCGATATGGCTCGCAGCGTGGCGGCGCGTCCGGGTGCTGCGCCTCGGGTCAGCACGGCCAACATCAACATTGGTGCGTCTGTGCCGTTCCGCAAGCTCAACGTTCCGATCAACGGTAACTAAAGCAGCTAGCGACTGATTTGTTCTTTCCTCAAAAGGTTATCGCCGGGGTGGTTTTACCGCCTCGGCTTTTTTAATGGCCCGGCTCAAATAGGGATTGGCTAGTGGGCTCGCAGCCTCACCAGCAGCTTTGCCATCGACTCGGGCAGGGGCGCTTCGGCCACGATGGGCAGCAGCGTCACCGGCTGCGTCAGCGTCAAGCGAAACGCATGTAGGGCCTGACCGGGAAGCCTGACGCTGGGCGATTTGCCCGATCCATAGTCTGGATCGCCCACAATCGGATGGCCCATGTAGGCGCTGTGAACCCTGATCTGATGCGTGCGTCCGGTCTCTAGCTGAAAATGCATCAGCGTATAGTTGCCTAGCCGCTCCAACACTTTCCAGTGAGTCAGTGCGGTGCGTCCGCCCTGCTCTACCGGAATAACGGTCATCTTTTTACGGTGCTTGGGGTGGCGGCCTACCGGTTGGTTGACGCTGCCCTGTTCAGCTTTAGGCGCGCCGTTGACCAGCCCTAAATATTCGCGGCGAGCGGTTTTGGTCTGAATTTGCTTTTGTAGGCTGTGCAGTGCTTTTTCCGTTTTGGCGACCACTATTGCCCCGGTCGTGTTTTTGTCTAGTCGGTGGACAATGCCGGGTCGCTGCACGCCGCCTACGCCTGTTAGCTCATGGCCACAGTGCGCTAATAGGGCATGAACCAAGGTGCCGCTAGCGTGGCCTGGGGCTGGGTGAACGACCATTCCCGCTGGCTTGTTGATGATTAGCAGCTGGTCATCTTCATAGAGAATGTTGAGCGGAATGGCTTCGGGTTTGAGTTCGTAGGGGACGGCCTGAGGAATTTCAACCTGAATGCGATCGCCCTGGCTCACCCGCTCTTTTTTGCTGACGCACACTTCCCCATTAACCTGCACTTCGCCCTGCTCTATTAGCTGCTGCACCCGGCTGCGGGAAAGCGCTGCTACCTGTTCTGCGAGCCAGCGGTCCAGTCGTATTGGCGTGAGGGCTTCAACCGTTTTCTCAATCGTTTCAGCTGTTCTTTTGGTCGTCTGCTCCAATCGGTTCGCTCTC
This sequence comes from Phormidesmidales cyanobacterium, assembly GCA_038260635.1. Lineage (GTDB taxonomy): Bacteria > Cyanobacteriota > Cyanobacteriia > Phormidesmidales > Phormidesmidaceae > Phormidesmis. The sequence goes on along the minus strand of JBBSNR010000112.1, from coordinate 903 downwards.
CCGCTCTGCCTGCTGAATGGTGGCCCAGTGCTCACTGTAAACCGGTGAAGCGGAAGCCAGCTGAGACTTTAGATCGACGACCTGGCCGACGACGGCGATCGCCGGTGCCGCAAAGCCACTCGCCGCCACTTGTGCTACAACCGTGCCTAGCGTGCCCAGCAGCTCTGTTTGCTCAGGCCGCGTGCCCCAGCGAATGAGCGCTACCGGAGTTTCGGCTGCCAGCCCAGCGGCCATCAGCGACTGAGTGATATTCGGCAAATTGTGTACGCCCATATAGACCACAATGGTTTCGGCGGCGCGGGCGATCGCCTCCCAGTTTACCTGAGGCCGGTACTTTCCAGCTGACTCGTGCCCCGTGACAAAAATCACCGAAGAACTATAGCCCCGGTGCGTCACCGGAATGCCCGCATAGGCTGGGGCCGCAATGCCAGCGGTAATCCCCGGCACCACCTCGACCGCCACGCCAGCTGCCATCAGGCCGCTCATCTCTTCCCCGCCCCGGCCAAAGACAAACGGATCGCCCCCTTTGAGCCGGACGACCACCGCGTGTTCATGGGCCTTTTGGCACAGGAGTCCGGTAATGTCACTTTGGGACATAGAATGTCTGCCCCGCCTTTTACCGGCATGAATCCGTTCGGCTCGGGGGTTGATCAAGCTTAAAATCGGTTCGCTCACCAGGGCATCAAACACCACTAGATCGGCGCATTCTATCAGCGTTTTAGCTTTCACCGTCAGCAGCCCAGGGTCGCCCGGCCCGGCCCCTACCAAATACACTTTGCCCAAGGCGGTGGGCACTGACCGTGACTCTTGGGGGTGGGGTGCATCAGCTGTAGAAAAGTTTGAGGGCATAGTCAGCGGTAGGGAGAGTCAGAACAAACCACCCTCGTCAACTATAGCTAAATC
>JBBSNR010000111.1:0-8612 GCA_038260635.1 Phormidesmidales cyanobacterium | reverse complement strand
GAAAGCCTTTTGAGCGCAGACGATGACCACACTGCTCACAAGTTGGCCAACGATGAGGCGCTTCGGCGCGTTCATTTAGCGCGGTACTCAACACCCACCGCGCGAATAATAGCCCTAATTGCAGGGCGCTACACACTAAGGCTGGAAAACGCTCGGCTGTGGAGAATCTCTCCCATTGATGCGTCCATTCGCGGCTCGTTGGACAAAACTCTTGGATAGACGATAAAATCATGACGTCTTCTTGATGGGGACGAGATATATGATCTCATCCCTTTTTTCTGGTTGGCAAGTCATCCCCCATCACTTGGATGCGCCCTGTCGTAGGCTATGTCGAAACTGTGCCTATTTTGCTGTATTTGGCTAAGAAAGCCACGGGTGCTATCAGTCAGGGAGACGAGCCAAACAGTCTACTGGCTGGGCCTTACGATGATTGACTTTTCCATCGGGAAACGCGGCAGGTGAAAAAGCGCTCACCTGTCGCGTCGTAGCCTACTAAAAACGTATCTAGTTGCTCAAAAATCTATATCGCAACTGTTAATTCTCGCCGCTTTCATCACCACCATCATTATCGGGAACCTGAATGCTCCCCTCAATACGCGCTTCAGTGGCGTCATCTTCTTCCTGCCCTTCAAGTTCAGTCTTGAGGATTTCACCGTTGCCAGCATCTACAAGTACTTCAGCATTTGCAAACTTTATCTCATACACCAGGCTACCGTCTTCCTCATCCAGTTCTACCTTAGTTGCGGTGTCGCCTTGAGCAGCTTCGGCAGCTTGCTGAGCTTGGTCGGGCGTGACCGTAGCTAAAGCCTGATATTGAGCCCCTTCTTCAATCTCGTTGGCATCTTCACTTTCATTTTCAGGGCCTTCATTAGCTTCGCTATCAACCGCTTGAGCAATGCGAGCTGAGGCAGGTGAATCGCCTTCAGCATTTGCTACCAGCGCAACGCCACCAGCGCCCAAGGCGGTTACTAAGCCAATCGCAAGGGCAGTTTTAACTGAGTTTTTCATGAATGTCTCCAATATGTTTAATCTTCTCCGCTAGGGGAGATATTTCACAAGTTAAGACCTGATCGTCAAGAACTTGTCAAGAGAGCGTAACTGTCTTTTAAAACTATTCAGTCAGCAGCGCATCTTCAGTTTTGAAAAGATCTGCCTGATTAGACAGCGTCCTGCCATACAAGTATTTTAAAATACGGAGATTTGACGCCAAAGTGAGGCTCCTACCTTGTTCAAGCCCGTTGTTCTGTTGATAATCTCTAATGTATTTATGACATTTGCCTGGTACGGCCACCTGAAGGATTTGAGGACTGCGCCTTTGTGGATTGCGATCGCCAACAGTTGGTTTATCGTATTCTTCGAATGTTATTTCCAAGTCCCGACGAATCGCATTAGCTCTGAGTATCTCAGCTTGCCCCAGCTCAAAGTGCTACAGGAAGTGATTACAAGGCTAGTCTTTGCTGCTTTCAGCGTGTCTTATCTGAAATGCCACTCACCCGCAGCCATTTCTTCGCAGCTATGCTACTGGCAGGAGCCGCGCACTTGATTTTTAGCGGACAGAGATAGTTGTCAGGCGCGTCTACACTTGCAGTCTTACAAATTTTTATTCTTGCTGAGTTCTTGACCTTTGTTTTTTATAGTGCATCCATCCCTCAGCACGGGAGCTTTCTATCGTGAAAAAAAGATTCTGGCTGGCAACCGCACTTCTGACTACTCTGGGCATCGCTGGGGTCGTTCGGAGTTTCGCAAGCAGCCCAACACCCAGACCCGTCGCTATTATGCACCAGTCGCAAATAGCAGCACCGAGCCAAGGCATAACCGAGTCCGCACCGGCCCAAGAGATGGCGCAACTGACCTCTGCTACTGCTTCATTTAGTCAGGCTGACGGTCAATTGCAGTCGGGCCAAATACTTCAGTCTCTCCAGGCGGTCAGTCAATACAGTCAGCGCATCTCTGAGATGGCTAAAAGCAACGACTGGCAGAAAGCTGAAGCTGATCGCCTTGTTCTTCAGCGGTCAGTCCAACAGCTCAACGGGCAGTTGCCCAGTAATGGCTCAGATATCCGCCATCTGACGACCCACCTCGAACAGCTCAAACAAGCCATTGCTGCAAAAGACCAGCAGTCAGTCGAGAAAACGGCTGGTCAGGTAGCTTCACTCGCTGCCCAAATGACTCAGCAGTACAGCTCTGAAATGACCTCTACTGTTGTCAAATAAGCCTGTCAAATAGGCCAGGCGGCGGCTTGATCTGTTTTCCCGTTGACTCATTGCTCATGGTTTTGCCCAGTTCTTTTATGCAAGTTACTCTTTCAGAAAATCCGATTACTCTATGCAGTCAGCCAATCTATAGTCGAGCTTCGAACTTTGGCACGATTGGCAGCCGCCGCGAAGATGGTCAATCTTACCAAGTTCTTGACAATCTGCGGTTATCCTAGCGTCCAGGGTTGCTTCATTCTCGGAAAATAAATCGAGTCTCATTCAGAGAATACTGCACTATGAGGCTTTCAGGATTCGTGGTCGGAAAATCTGCCTCTCAATTCTCCATAGCAAAATACTGGTCTAACCTATATGAATGAGTGACTTATGAATAAGCGATTACCGGTTTTCGATTGGATTCGATCTGTAGCTATTATCACAATTCTTTTTCATCATCTGCCAAACTACACGTTTAATTTCTATGATCTGAGAAACTTCGGCATTCCTCTGAATCTTTCAATCTTAAATGAGCTCAGCGGATACTTCGGGCTTTCGCTGTTCATTTTTATGTCGGGCTATTTGCTCAATGCAAAGAAGGTGCATTTTTCTAGCTGGGGTGAAGTTCGGTCTTTTGCCAAACAGAAGTCAATCAGAATTGTTCCTCTATATTATCTGGCATTAGTCCTCTTCTCTTTTACAGAAGGCATTCACAACCCAGTTAAAATTCTCATTCATTTGCTGGGCCTTCAGCTAGTTTTTGAGACTTCAACCCATTTTATTCCTATTCGTACGCTTTGGTTTGTAGGGCTAATTTCGATTTACTACTCTGTTTTTGCAGTCATAAAATGTAGCCGCCTCAGCAAAAAGCTCAGAAGCGGAATTTTGATATCTTCCTGGATTTTACCTTTGGCTCTCAATGGATTTTTGGATATGACAGACTACAGAATATCCCTGTACTGGGTCATATTCTGGTTTGGCATTCTCTGCTCTGAAAAACAGCTGCCAGAGCTCAAGCTTTGGAAATATCTATCGCAAGCATCTGCCGTTTTATTCGTCGCTATGCTCGTCTGCATCCATGCTAACTTTGAGTCGTTAATCGGTTCAGGAAGTACGTTTGTTCTAAAATATATACTGCTCAACGCCTTTATGTTTTCGTCTGTAGTCACGACTTATAGCGTTTGTCATTGGTTGACGCAGCATTTGCAGTTTCGAGCAGAACTAAAATTTATTGCCTACATCTCCTACTGTATGTATCTATTTCATCGACCAGTTTGGTATGTGATGAACCATCTGCTAGTCAATCAGCTTGCCGTAGACAGTCAGTACTTCCAACTAGCAGCGTTAACTATAGTTGGTCTGCCGTTAATTATGGCACTTTCGTACGGATTACAGGTTACATATGACAGAGACCTTAAGCGATACCTGCTGGCTACTTTTAAGATGACCTGAGTCTGGTTTCACCTCAGTTTGTTTGAGCCGGTTGTGGTATCGGTCACTGCGATTGGGTTGAAACTAATCGCGACAAACATACCGGGAATGTTTATTTTGAGGAGACGGGAGAGCGAGCTGCCAGCCTTTCGGACGGTGGAGCGATCGCTCGTGTAGCCCCTGCGGCAGATCGGGACCAGTGACTGTAAATCCGCGATCGCACCCAAATCGGCATCGACAGTCAAGATGATCGGCTTTGTCATAGAGCGTCTGCTTCAGCTTAAGAACTGTTCAAATTCGATCAAATTGCCATCCGGGTCGCGAAAACAGGCGGTAATCAGTCCGCCCTGGTGTATTTCAACTTCTGGGTAATGGCAGGGACTGCTAGCCAACGCAACGCCTTTAGCCTTCAGCTGGGCGATCTCTTCCCCCAGGTTAGAAACGGCAAAAGTCAAGACCACCTTTGCTTCATGGGGACTGTCAGCGAACGTCTTAACGGGGCTCAACAGCTCTTTCAACCTGGCTCGATTGTAAATCGTGATCTTAGTTTCACCCGCATCCAGCTCAGCGTACTCCTCAGCGTCGTCAGCATAACCAACCTTAAGTCCCAAAATATCCTGGTAGAAGCGTTTGCAAGCCGCGTAGTTCTCAACATTCAACCGGGTGTAAGCATATTTAAAATTCATCTATGGCCTCTTGACTTAAGGATTGAGAACTGTCCACAAACAGGGGGAGACAAATGGGTAGACGGACCGAGAAGCAAGTTTCTTCAGGCTTCGATTTGAGAGAGATTGTTCCCTGGTGGCGATTTTCAACCACTCGCCTGACGATATCTAACCCTAGCCCTGATCCCTTGCCCATCGGCTTGGTCGTGAAAAAGGATTCAAAAATGCGCGATTGAATATCGGGGAGAATCCCCGTCCCCGAATCGGTGATGTCAACGCGAATGCAATTTCCCTCTCGCACCGTGGTTAATTCGAGAAGGCCACTATCTGCCATGGCGTCGATGGCGTTGTCGATTAGGTTGGTCCAAACCTGATTCAGCTCACTCCCGTAGGCGTTGATCTTAGGCAGATTGCAGTCATAGACACGGCGAATTTCAATCCCTTGCTTGAGTCGGTAGGAAAAGAGCCGTAGCACATCTTCAATGCCCTCATGAACATCGACAAACTGCCGAGCCCCTTGATCTAGATGGGAGTAAGACTTCATGGATTGCACCAGGTCAGTGATGCGCTCGGCTGCTTGCAGACCGCCTGTCACCATTTCAATGACCTCAAAGGATAGCGCCAGCCAGCGCACGCCGATGTCCCTGAGTTCGGTCGGATCGTTCTGCCAGCGTTCGGTGAGTTGCTCTAATGTGGAGATCTCAATGCCACCAGCGGCCAGTGGCTCTGCTAAGTTCCAGGGGTTAGCCACGCCATAAGTTTCTAGCCACGCCAGCAGCAGCTCTTCGCGATCGCCCAACGTAAGCGGATCAACACTCTGACGCAAAATCGCATCGTAGCCCTCGTCTCGCGCTTTGAGCCATTGATCAGTATGCGCCTGCTCAACATTGCGCTGTCCGTAAACCAGGTTCATCCGCTGAAGCTCACCTAAGGCCGGAACCACACTCTTGAAAGCGCGGACAATCGCCGCTGCCGGGTTGTTTAGCTCATGGGCTAACCCCGCTGATAATGTCCCCAGTGCGGCCATCTTTTCGCGACTCCGCGCAAAAGATTCGAGACCTCTCACCCGGCTGGTCAAGATCCGAAGGATGCAGCGCTCAAACTCTCGGCACTCTTGGAGCAATGTTTCAAAGTCATCGCTAGAGATTTCGTAAAGTCGGCAGTCGGTCAAGGCGCGTAAGGTAACGTAGCTAATCTCTTCTGCCAAGATAGGCACTTCACCAAAAAATGAGGGCGATTCGTGATGGCCCAGCGGCATATTGATCCCCTCGCTCAGGCGAGTAACTTCGATTCGACCCGCAATTAAGACGAACAGTCCTCTCGGAGAATCTCCTTCCTTGACCACACAATCTCCGGCTGCAAGATCGATCCGCTGAGCGCGATCGCACACCCACTCCAATCGCACCTCAGACAGCGTCCGAAATAACTCAAGCTGCAATAAATCTTTGGTACATAACATGGGTATCAATTATCCACAGCGTTCTATACCTTCTTTCTAGAATCTACGACTGCGATCAAATCACTGAGATCGGTAGCGTGATCCTCTTCATCCGCCAGAATGTCCTCAAAGAGGCGACGAGTAGTGGGGTCGGCATTGCCAAAATAGTTAATGATTTTGTGGTAGACCTGAATGGCAATGCGCTCGGCGACTAAGTCCTCTTTAATCAATTTGACTAAATCAACCTCTGTTCCGCTACTGCCGTATTCAGTCGGGGAGCGATTGACGACTGTCGCCGGGTTGAAATCCGGGTCGCCCCCTAATTGGTCAATACGTTCGGCAATTCTCATCATGTGCACTTGTTCATCTGCTGCATGTTCGGCAAACTCTGCGGCTACTTGAGGATTGTTGATACCTTTAGCAATGATTTGATGGTGGTGATAGCGGAGAACGCACAAAATTTCTGAAGCAAGCGCCTCATTCATCACCTGAATAACCTGCTTGCGATCAAGCGTGTAGTCTTCGGTCACAGCACCCTGATCAATTGACTGACGAGCCTCCTGACGCACCTGATGGATATCAAAAAGTTCGCTCTTCATCTTCGATGTACTCATTTGCTTAGTCTCCTTTGGGTATAAACAGCTGTGACATTTTTGGATTGTGACACTCCCTCTGGCAACAAGCTTCTAGCCATCCAGAATCGTCTAAACCTCTGCCATTTTGAGAGAGGGATAATCGGTATAGCCGTGCTCATCTCCGCCATAGAAGCTTGAGCGATCATAGGGATTGAGGGGCGCATTGATAGCAAAGCGCTCGGGCAAGTCAGGATTCGAGATAAACCATCTGCCGTAGGCGATCAGATCGGCGTCTCCAGCCTCTAGCACCGCATTGCCCGTGTTGCGGTCATAGCCGCCAGCACTGATCAAGATGCCTCGATAGATGGATCGAAAGAAATGAGTGCCCAAGTCCTTGTTTTTGTCTCTGGTTTCAGGATTGTCCAGTCGCGGTTCGACCAGGTGCAGATAGGCCAGGTTAAACCGATTGAGTGAAGTAACCACATAGCGAAACAGTGCCTCCGGGTTGGCATCAGATACCGCGTTGAGGGTGCCTGTAGGCGAGAGGCGAAGGCCAACGCGATCGCTGCCCCAAACACCTACAACAGCCTCTGTCACTGCTAATAACAGACGGGCACGATTTTCTATCGATCCTCCATATTCATCGGTGCGCTGATTCGAGCCATCGTGCAAAAACTGGTCGAGCAAGTAGCCGTTTGCACTGTGAATTTCAACCCCATCAAATCCGGCGGACAGGGCATTGGCTGCCCCCTGGCGATAGGCTTCAATCAGGCCGGGAATCTCATTTCGCTCTAGGGCGCGAGGCGTAACAAACGGTTTCTCGCCTTCGTAGGTGCTGGCCATGCCTTGAGGGGCGATCGCACTGGGCGCAACCGGCAGCTCACCTTGAGGCTGCAAATCAGGATGGGAGATTCGGCCCACATGCCAAAGTTGCAGAAAAATTCTCCCGCCCTGATCATGAACAGCTTTTGTCACCAGCTTCCACCCTGCTATCTGTTCAGCAGAATAGATGCCCGGCGTGGCGAGGTAGCCCTTTCCCTGAGGCAAAATTTGAGACGCTTCAGTGACAATCAACCCCGCAGAAGCACGTTGAGCATAGTACTGGGCGTGTAATTCATAGGGAACATCGCCAGCCTTAGCCCGATTGCGCGTCAGCGGTGCCATGACCATCCGATTGGGAAGTTCATACCGTCCAACTTGAACGGGCGTGAGTAATTTTAATTCTGAATTCATCAAAAATGCCTTTGGCATAAACATCAGCACAATTAAAGATAACCGCTAAAAAGAATAGCTAAAAAGAACAGTTGAAAGAGTGAGTTATGTCGAAGGACCACTTTCCTTTCGAGACGGGCTTAATCTCAATAACTGTAAAAATTAATGCGCCCGTAGCCTAAGAATTGCCCCAACCCATTTTCCCCGTCCGGATAGGCGGTCACACCAAACTCATATACCCCACCCAAATTTGGATTGCGCTGGACAGCAAGCGCAATGGTGACTGTGTTACCAGCCTGCACAGGCTGCGCAAATACAATGGTGGCCTCACCAGAATTAGCTGGTTGTTCATTGCCGATGCTAGCGAGCGGAACCTCATGCCTAGCAGCAGCCCGATCACCCAGAAAAGCCTGGCTATCGCTGATGTCAAATCTAACGGTTTCCAGATTCGGAGCCTGGGCAATGGTAACCGCTTTCAGCGGCTGCCCAGCATCCTCAGGCACAGTCAGCGTAAATTCATAGGTAGAAGGGGTGTCGATGCCAATTTCAGAAGTCACAGCTCGCACTAACCGGGGCGGGTGGCTAAAGAAGGTTTGCCCCGCTAGATCAGTGACCGGATTCGCGGCGATCGCGTCATGATTCGCGGCGGCATGAGCCACAAATTGCAAGCCAAGGATAGCGGCGATCGCCAGGGTCACATTGAGCGTAAATGTGCGAAATTTCATCATTGATCTCCTGGTTTTGTAGGTGCGAAATTCTGTTTGCATTTCTCAATTGGCAGGAGCACAACAGACTATATCCCGATGAGACTCCTGACTTTAAATCAGAATTTCTCGCATCGGACTTCGCACGATTAATAGTTTCTAATATAGGCAATTCACTCTGTTTTATCGTCCTCTCAGAGTTGACACTTTTACCCTGCAAAAAGATTGACCCATCCATCCATCTCAGAGCGGTCGATGAACTCCAACTTTAGTTGGAGTGCTCATTACTGTGCTCACTCGCGATTGATCACCACCGTAATTTCAGTGCCTTGCCCTGGTTGGCTCTGAATCATCAGCTCAGCGCCAATGCGCTCGGCTCGCTCGCTAATGCCCAGCAG
>JBBSNR010000110.1:0-8613 GCA_038260635.1 Phormidesmidales cyanobacterium | reverse complement strand
GACCAGGCGCTCACCCTTCACCTGGAGCGGGCTCAAACCTACCTACGCAATCCTCCCCCCGCCGATTGGGACGGCGTCCATGTGATGAAGACGAAGTAGCCCACTGGGCATGAAGCATTTGCCAAGTTAGCGAGATAATGGACAAGTTGCTTTCATTCTCCAGTAGATCTCATGGCCGATTCTCAAGCGCGCTCCACCCATCAGCCGGGCGATCAGCCGGGCAATCAGCCGGGCCAAAAGCTCTATGAGGGCAAAGCCAAAATTATCTATGCAACCGACGATCCAGAAGTTTTAATCACTTACTTCAAAGACGACGCCACCGCCTTCAATGCCCAAAAGCGCGGACAGATTACCAACAAAGGGGTAATCAACTGCCAGATCACCACCTACCTATATCGCCTGCTAGAGAATCAGGGAATTGCCACTCATCTGCTAGAAACGACCGGCGATCGCGAACTGCGGGTCAAGCGAGTAGAGATCGTGCCGCTAGAAGTCGTCGTGCGCAATCTGGCCGCTGGCAGCCTCTGCAAACAAACCGGCCTAACGCTAGGCACAGCCCTAGAGCCGCCCTTAGTCGAGTTCTACTACAAAAACGATGATCTGGGCGATCCGCTGCTGACCCGCGATCGCATTTTTGCCATGAAGCTAGCCTCGCCCGATCAGCTCGATCAGCTCACCGAAAAAGCCAAAACCATCAACCGTATACTGAGTGACTTTTTTACCCGCTGTGGAATTACCCTGGTGGACTTCAAGCTAGAATTTGGCGCTGACCTGACCGGCCAGCTGCTACTCGCCGACGAAATCAGCCCAGACACCTGCCGCCTATGGGATACCAGCCAGGCCGACGAGCGCCAGCGCGTGATGGACAAAGACCGCTTCCGGCAAGATTTAGGCAACGTCGCCGCTGGCTACCAGGCTGTCCTCAATCGCATCGCAGCCCAGCTAGAAAGAGACCCCGCCTAGTTCCCCTTTCCCTTTCCCCGCTTCCCCTCCCCAACGTGCAGCCTGCAATTCTGTCACAGTGAATTTTCGTATCGAGCTTGACAGTGAGGTAAGATCTTTCCGAATTGATTCATCCACATCAAGCGGCTCGTCTGCTGCACGCCTGTTTGCAGCGCTGACCTGAGTTTGGATGCGTCAAGTCTTACTGTGTTTGCAAAGTATCTTTCTAGTCCGAATTTATACCAGACGGCATGAAAGACTGAGGTAGCAGCGAGCAGTCAGAGCGCTGTGAGGAGTGAACTTAATATCAAGGATCAACTGGTTATGCGTGTTTCCCCGGCTCTTGTGGCCTGCTTCAGTTTGGTTGCGATCGCAGCGCCCAGCCAGGCGGCTGAATCTTCTGAAATAGCCAATCGCTCCCACGTGGCTGAGGCAACTCTTCAGAGCACCCCTTCCCTAGTCGCTGAAGCTGCTGCCTCATCGGCAATCGGCCAGGCCTCAAAGGCTGCCTTAGAACTAGAGGCACTAGAACCTACCGTCGAGCAGTCCCTGGAGCCTCAAATGTCTCTGGCTCAGCTGCGCAGCGGGGCGACCAAGCAGATAGAAGATCCTGATTCACTGCCCGAGCCCTCCTTTCCATCGCCTCCCAACGAAGACAGCGCCCCGCCGATTTTTGAGATTCCTGTACCCACTGGAGAGCCTTCTGAAGAGGCCCCCTCGGAAGCCGAGCCGCCGACCCCTGCCGCACCTAATGATGCTGCCCCCGAGCAGCCCGGCGACCTGGAAACTGATGATTTAGAGCCTGATGAAGCCGCCCCCAGTCCGCCTGGCGACGGCACCGCGCCCGAAGCTGCCCCCGGAGAGACCGAGGCTGAGCCAGCTGTAGAAGAAACGCAGGTACTCGTCTCAGAAGTGGACGTGGTCTCAACTGGCGACCCGCTCCCCACCGAACTGGTCGATGCTGTCTACCGGGCGATCGCCACCGTCCCTGGGCGCACCACCACCCGCAGCCAGCTTCAGGAAGACATCAATAGCGTCTTTAGCACCGGCTATTTCTCCAATGTGCAGGCCACGCCCGAAGACACGCCGTTAGGGGTAAAAGTCACCTTCTTAGTAGAGCCCAACCCGGTGCTCACTCGCGTTGATATTCGCAATCGTCAGGTGCTGCCAGATGAAACCGTCGATGAAATCTTTGGCGAGCAATACGGCAAAATTTTGAACCTGCGAGATTTTCAAGGGTCAATCCTAGATCTCAACGATTGGTATCAGGAGAATGGCTACGTGCTCGCTCAGGTTACCGCCGCGCCGCAGATTGCTGATGACGGCACGGTGACGCTGATTGTGGCCGAAGGCGAAATCGAATCGATTGAGGTGCGCTATATCACCCCCGATGGTGAAACCACCACCGAAGACGGCGACCCGGTAGGCGGCAAAACCCGCGACTTTATCGTCACCCGTGAGTTCGAGACGGAGCCTGGAGATGTCTTTCAAGAAAGCGCCATTCAGCAGGATTTAGGTCGCGCCTTTGCGCTGGGCATCTTTGAAGACATTCGCCTGTCGCTAGATCCCGGTGACGAAGACCCGCGTAAGGTCAAAGTAATTGTCAATATTGCCGAGCGCGATACCGGCTCGATCGGGGCTTCTCTAGGCTTTAACTTGCGCGGCGACCTGTTCGGCCAGCTCAGCTACAACGAAGACAACTTTGGCGGCAATAACCAAAAGCTCAGAACAGAAGGCCGAGTGACGACTCGGGGAGACTTTTTATTCGATGTCAGCTTTACCGATCCCTGGATTGCCGGCGACCCGTACCGCACTTCTTATACCGCCAGCTTGTTTAACCGCCGGGCAACCTCGCTGATTTTTGACAACGGTCCGATTGATGTGGACTTACCCAATGGCGACACCCCCCGCCTGAATCGTCTGGGCACCGGCCTAAGCTTTAGCCGCCCGCTAGACAATGGCCTATCGCTCTCACTGGGCGCTCAATACGAGCGGGTAGCGCTGCTAGATGCCGACTCTAGACTCTCCCCAGTCGATGAGCTGGGCAACCAGCTAACGGCCAGTAGCTCTGGACGCGATGACCTATTTACCATCCAGTTTGGCGCGGTGCTCGACCGTCGCAATAGCGCTGTACAGCCCACCAGCGGTAGACTGATTCGCTTGGGCACTGAGCAGTCAGTGCCGATCGGCAGTGGCACCATTTTCTCCAACAAGATCAGGGCCAGCTACAGCCAATACGTACCCGTCAACCTCTTCCGCTCAGAGCGAGGCGGTGAGACCCTTGCCTTCAATCTGCAAGGAGGCACGGTGATCGGCGATCTGCCCCCCTATGAGGCCTTTCCCTTAGGCGGCGGTAATTCTGTGCGCGGCTATGAAGAAGGCGCTGTCGGGTCGGGACGCTCGTTTTTGCTAGGGACCGCGGAGTACCGCTTTCCGCTGTTCAGTCAGTTTTTGAGCGGGGCGCTATTTGCTGACTATGGTACCGACTTGGGTTCGGGCGACTCGGTGCCAGGCAATCCGGCGGGTGTCCGGGGTAAGCCTGGCAATGGCTTCGGCTATGGCGCAGGCGTCAGAGTGCAGACGCCGCTGGGCGCTCTCCGTCTGGACTACGGCCTGAGCGAGGAGGGCAGTCGCTTCCACTTTGGCTTTGGAGAGCGCTTCTAATGGTGGGATTGTCGGCAGAGGCGACCGCAGTCACCGATCAGGTCACAGCGCCTCAGCGTACCCTGATGGCGGCGGCTAGCGCTAGCGGGGTAGGGCTACATCTGGGGCAGCAGACGACGGTGCGCTTGCTGCCTGCCGACCCGAACCAGGGCCGCTATTTTGTGCGCACCGACCGACCGGGGACGGGCCGAATTACAGCTGAAGTAGACAGCGTTGTTCAAACTCAGCTCTCGACAGAACTGGGCATCGGAGAGCCGCCCGATCAGGTGACGGTGCGCACGGTGGAGCACTTGCTCTCAGCGCTGATGGCGCTGGGCATAGATAACGTGCGGATTGAAATTGACGGGCCAGAGCTGCCGCTGCTGGATGGTTCGGCTAAAGGCTGGCTAGCGGCGATCGCCCCAGTCCCACTCACCCCCCAGCCGATTGCTAAAAAGCAGCGCTCAGCGCTCACCCAGCCTACCTCCGTACAGAGCGGCGATGCCTTTGTCACCGCTTTGCCCAGCAGCGAACTGCGCTTCAGCTACGGCATTGATTTCGACCTGGCGGCAATTGGCAATCAGTGGCACAGCTGGTCGCCACTGGCGGGCGACTTTGCTGAGGCGATCGCCCCGGCCCGCACCTTTGGCCTCGCGCACCAGATTGACTACCTGCGCGGGCAAGGCCTGATCAAAGGAGGCAGCCTAGACAACGCGCTAGTCTGCGGAGAAAACGGCTGGCTAAACCCGCCGCTCCGATTTGACAACGAGCCCGCCCGCCATAAGCTGCTCGATCTGATTGGGGACTTGAGCCTGCTAGAAGATATTCCCACAGCCCACTACATCGCCTACAAAGCCAGTCACAGCCTGCATGTGCAGCTGGCTAAAAAACTGGCGCAGCGCTGCCCTTTTCAGTCATCCTCTTTCTAAGGGTCTGTCATTCAGCCTTTTTCAGCTTCTTCGTAGCGTCAGGCACCGACTAATGGCAGAATCGTGAGAGGCTTATGCCGCCGCTGAGTTTTTGGCCCCTATCCGTCTTTGGGCCTCCAGTTGGCCCTAACTCACAATAGTTCTGGTGGTTGCCTATGCACTGAGCAAAGTGGCCAAAGCTAAAGATTGCCGTTTCAATTGATTTTCATGTCTATGCCAACAAGTGTTCCTGCCTCTGCCGAGGCCAACAACGTTACTCAAAACGGCTCAGCCGATGATGCAGCCGCAAAAGGCTACACGCTCGAAGAGCTGCAACAGCTCTTGCCCCATCGCTATCCCTTTGCTCTGATTGATCGGATTCTTGAGTACGTGCCCGGAGAGCGAGCCGTCGGCCTAAAAAACGTCACCTTTAATGAGCCCCACTTTCAAGGGCACTTTCCAGGGCGACCGATTATGCCAGGGGTGCTGATTGTAGAAGCCATGGCCCAGGTCGGCGGCGTGGTCCTGAGTCAGGTGCCGGGCGTAAACGGGCTATGCGTATTTGCCGGAATTGATAAAGTCAAGTTCAGGCGGCCAGTAGTGCCGGGCGATCAGCTGATTATCACCACAGAGCTGATAACGATTAAGCGGCTGCGATTTGGCAAGATGAAATCGCGCGCTGAAGTAAATGGTCAGCTGGCTTGCGAAGGCGTTCTGATGTTCTCAATCGTCGATTAAGCGCTGGGTTAAATTAGCAAAGAAAGCAGTGAACCAACCGACAGTAGACCGACCGACAAATTGGCTAATAGGTCAAACTGGCTAACCGGCCTGAGTCATTACACTGTTCAGAGGTATCTCTATAATTTTGGCAAAATCAATATCAGGATCAATGCGGGTTTGACCCGAGCGGCTGATTAGCCTCTATAGTCATCTCGAACAGTCATCTCGAACCGTTCATGGATTTTCTTATGTGCCCTACTCGTTCGGCGGCTTTGCTGGAGGCATGGCTTTGACTACTCTGATTCACCCCACTGCTGTTCTTCATCCTGGTGCCCAAATCCATCCGAGCGCCAGAATTGGCCCCTATGCCGTAATCGGAGCAAAAGTCGCCATTGGCGCAGAGACGACTATTGGTGCCCATGCGGTGATTGATGGCCTGACTAAAATTGGCGATCGCAACCGCATTTTTCCGCACACAGCCATTGGCCTGGAGCCTCAAGACCTCAAGTACGATGGCTCCATGAGCCTGGTAGAAATTGGCAACGACAATGCCATTCGCGAGTGCGTCACCATTAATCGCCCTACCCGGCTAGGTGAAGTCACCCGGCTGGGCAATCACAATTTGATCATGGCCTATGCCCACGTCGCCCATAACTGCGAAATTGCCGACCGGGTAATCATTGCCAACTCGGTCGCCCTAGCAGGCCACGTGCAGATTGAATCCTACGCCCGGCTGAGCGGGTTGGTCGGGGTGCATCAGTTTGTGCACATTGGCCGCTACGCGATGGTCGGCGGCATGAGCCGAATTGAACGCGATGTGCCGCCCTACACCATGGTAGAAGGCAATCCGTCCCGAGTTCGAGGGCTCAATCAGGTGCTGCTCAGCCGCTCGGGGATTGCCAAAGAAGCCGATGGTCAAATCTATAAAGGTCTCAAAGAGGCGTTTCGCATTCTCTATCGCTCAGGGCTGACGCTAGAAGAAGCCATCGGCAAACTAGAGGCCATGACCGATAATCACCATGTGCGGCACCTGTATGAATTTTTGCGCGCCTCTGCCGACGAAAAAGGTCGCCGGGGACCGGTGCCAGGACGCAAAAAGTAAGCTCATTACAGCATTTAAGCCGCACAGCATTTTCAGACGTATCTTGAGACATAATTTTCAGTGGTGAACAGCGCTCAAATATTTATTCATACCGGTGAAGTCTCCGGCGACTTGCAGGGCGGACTGCTGGTAAGCGCGCTACATCGGCAGGCGGCTAAACGCGGCATAGACCTGAGCGTCGTGGGCGTGGGCGGGCACAACATGGAAGCGGCGGGTACCAAAATCTTAGTGAATACCGTCAGGCTAAGCTCTATCGGCCTGATTGAGGCGCTGCCCTACCTGGTGGAGGGGCGGCAGGCGCAAAAGCAAATCAGTCAATATCTGCTGGGCAATCCGCCCGATTTGATGGTGCTGCTGGACTACATTACGCCCAATATTGCGGTAGGTAAGTTTATTCGTAAGCGGCTGCCTCAGGTACCCCTGGTGTATTACATCGCGCCGCAGCAGTGGGTATTTTCTACCAAAAGAGACACGCAAAACGTGCTGGACGTGAGCGACAAACTGCTGGCGATTTTTCCAGAAGAAGCGATTTATTACCAGCAGGCCGGAGCGAACGTGCGCTGGGTGGGTCATCCGCTGGTGGATATTTTGGCGGAGCCCATGCAGAAGCACGAGGCGCGGGCGGCTTTGAAGATTGCGCCAGCAGCTCAGGTGGTGACGCTTTTACCCGCGTCGCGAAAGCAAGAGCTGAAGTTCATTATGCCGAGGATGTTTGCAGCGGCGCAGCAGATACAGGCGCAGCAGCCTGGCGTGCAGTTTTTAGTACCTGCATCGCTGCCGGATTTTGAAGCGGCGATCGCTCAGGCCATTAGCGAATACGGTTTAAACGCGCAGCTCCTGAGTAAAGCCGATGGTCAGCGAGCGATCGCCGCCGCCGATCTGGTAATCAACAAATCAGGCACCGCCAACTTAGAAGTCGCCCTGCTGAACGTGCCGCAAGTAGTCACCTACCGGCTCAGCCATTTGACCGGCTTTATTGCCAAATACATCGTGCGGTTTACCGGCAAGTACGTTTCGCCAGTAAACCTGATGGAAAACCAGCCGATTGTCCCCGAGTTGCTACAGTGGGACGCTACGCCTGAAAAAATCAGCCGCGCTGCCCTAGAGCTGTTGACCGACGAGACCAAGCGCCAGCAGATGCTCGCAGGCTACCGCCAGATGCGGCAGGCCATGGGTGAACCGGGCGTGTGCGACCGGGCTGCCAACGAAATTTTAGACATGCTGCCAGCTGCTCAAACTCAGCCCGACTCAAAAAGTGGACACCAAAATTGATAAGGGCCAACCCTTATGCACTACACTAGGGCAGAAAATAGCGGTGCTCTGTATGTCCAAAATCAGGCGACTTACAGATAGACGACGAAGCGCGCCTAAAGCAGCGGCAGTCATCAGAGCGCTTCGGTGGTTAGGAGGCCAGGAGTGAATATCTCAGAACTGTTCAGACAGGGCGGCATCGCGATGTGGCCGCTGCTGTTCTTATCGATTTTGGCGCTGGGTACCATCATCGAGCGGATCTGGTTTTGGTCCAAGATTTTGACCCGCGAGCGCGAGGTCTCAGGGCGAGTTTTAGAAGCGGCCCGGCGCGAGTGGTCGGCGGCAACCAGCCTCTCCCAGCGGGCTAACCAGCTGCCGATGGGCCGCTTTTTGTTCTCAGCGCTGAAGCTCAAAGATCCAGACCCGGAGGTTTTTCGCCTGGCCCTGGAAACCTCAGCCAGTGAAGAATTGGCCACCATGCGCCGAGGCGAAAAAGTTTTAGAAGCGGTGATTGCCCTATCGCCCCTGTTGGGACTGCTCGGCACCGTTGTGGGCCTGATCAATTCGCTCGGCTCAATTGACCTCAACACCTTGGGGGTCGGCGATGCGACAGCGGGTACAGCTTTGGGCATCGGCGAAGCGCTAATCAGTACAGCAGCCGGACTGATCATTGCGATTGTCAGTCTGGCATTCTTCCGACTGTTTCAAGGCTTTGTATTCGGTCAGGCTAAGGTATTTCAGCTGTCAGGCAATGAGCTAGAGCTGCTGTATCGTCAGGCTTGGGCCTACACAGACGGTAAGCCCAGCTTGCTAAGCGAAAATTTGGTCAACTCGCCGCCATCTCCGACGGTGGATCTGCCCCCGCCACCCAGCAAGCCACCCGCCGCTTTCTAGACTCCGTACCTTGAGAGCCTGTCCCGAAGACCCAACCGCCCTATGAAAGTTGATCTAGCCCATGAAAGTTGATCTAGACAATCGTCAGTCGGATGTGCAGATTGAGATTCTGCCGATGATCGATGTGATCTTTTGCATTTTGACGTTTTTTAT
>JBBSNR010000109.1:0-8637 GCA_038260635.1 Phormidesmidales cyanobacterium | reverse complement strand
GGTCTCATTCTCTGTGACCGCTGGCACTGACCGATAGGCTGGAGAGACTACCTGAGTTGGAAATTCCGAAGGTCTAGGCGGCGGCATTCTGCTCGCTGGCGGCTGCGTACGGCCAAAGAAACCGGTTCGCTGACGGCCCTCCAGTAGAGTGAGCCAGTTGCCCACCGACTGAGGGCGATCTTTTAGCTCGACTGCCATGCCCTGCGCGATCGCCTGCGCCACCCCTTCCCGCACATCTGGCCGGAGCTGCTGCACTGGCGTTAACGGCGTCCGATTACGCAATACTGCCGCTACCGGGATTTGAGCCGTCAGCAGACTGTACAGCGTTGCCGCTAAGCCATACACATCAGTCGCCGCCGAGCGGTGAGCCTTGGGTAAGTATTGCTCTATCGGCGCGTAGCCTTCAGAGACAATGCTGGTGTGCGTTTGGGTAGGGTTTTGGGTGAGCTCGCGGGCAATGCCAAAGTCGATCAGCACAGCCTCGCCAGTGAGCTGATGGATCATAATATTCTGCGGCTTCACATCGCGATGCAGCAGTCCTTTGCTGTGCACGGCCTGTAGCGCCTGGCCAATCTGCTGTACGTAGCTGACTGCGGTCGCCTGAGGGAGCGGGTTTTCGGGGAAGATGATGTCGGCGAGCGATCGCCCCGGAATATAGTCCATCACCATGTAGGGCAGCCCGTCTTCGACAAAAAAATCGCTCACCCGCACTACGTTGGGATGGCTGCACAGCGCCAGTCTGCGGGCCTCATCTTGAAACTGCTGCTGCAAATCATTCAGATTGGGCGATCGCCAAAACGACTCATTCAGCGTTTTAATCACCACCACCTGATCGAGGTAAGTCTGATGTGCCCGAAACGTCAGCCCAAACCCACCCCGGCCCAGCACCGCCTCTAGCCTGTACTTTCCCCCTTGCAGGGATTTACCGATTAAACTACTCATAGTCTGCCTTATGCGAGCTGGGTGATTAGCCGATACCATTGTGTATGCTTCCCCCTCCGCCGACAAGCCGTCCTGTTCCGGTTCAGCTAACTAAATTCTCTGGTGAAAATCATGATTCAAACTGCCCAAGCCAAAGAAATTAGCTTAGAAACCCTGCAAGACCAATTTGATTTGCAGAAGGTACCTTACCAAGGCTTCTTTGAGGAGTGGCAGGAAGAATTCCCACCCTTGTCAGAATTTGAGCAGCAACAGCTAGCGCGAGTTCAAAAGAACTACACGAACTTAGCGGAGAGTAGACCCTTCTCAGAAGAGTCCGTCAAAATGGTTGTGCTCTCTCCGCTGCTTGATCTAGCTGATTTTTATCGGGCTCCTTTCAGGCTCTTAACTGAGGAATCAGTTGAAATCGCCGCAGAGGATGAAGGGACTGTCTTTAGAGGAAAGATTGACGTTTTAGTGGCCCTGAAGCGGTTTTGGGCGTTAGTTACCGAATCTAAAAGTACGCGGTTTGATGTGCTCTTGGCGCTACCACAAGCCCTCACTTACATGCTTGGTGCGCCAGACCCAGAGAAGCCGGTCTATGGTCTTTTGGTGAATGGCCGCGAGTTTGTCTTTGTTAAGCTTATGCACCAGCCCACGCCCCGATATGCCCGATCCTTTGCGCTATCGGTTGAACAAGATGATGAACTTGCCCAGGTGCTTGG
Source organism: Phormidesmidales cyanobacterium (assembly GCA_038260635.1). Lineage (GTDB taxonomy): Bacteria > Cyanobacteriota > Cyanobacteriia > Phormidesmidales > Phormidesmidaceae > Phormidesmis. The sequence goes on along the minus strand of JBBSNR010000109.1, from coordinate 6,994 downwards.
CATTCTCAAGCGCATTCGCCGCGAAATTCTAGAGTCCAATTGACACCTGACAGGCTAAAAAACCATGCAAACTACCGTTCGCTCACCGGCTTCAGCTTCTTTTCCTCAAGTTTGGGACAACAGTCAGTTTTTTAGGGGTACTGACGATCCGGCGATCACCACCACCATAGAAGCCCTCAAGTCCGACATCGCCAACATCGGCACCGCCTGCCTCCCCTTCATGGCTGTCATCGAAACTGCTGACGCCCTTGCTCCGAACGAATTCACTACGCTGATTGACCAGGCCAGCACCGTCTACCAGCAGCGCAAAGACATCCAAAAGCGTCTCGGCAACGTCAGCACGTATATTTACACCGCCCTCAGCACCGATACCCAGGATGCCAGTGCTAATTCCTGGATGCCCATTCTTCAGAAGCTCAGCGCCGATCTCTCAGAGGCCCTGACGCCCTACAATGTATTTCTGCTCCGCGCCAGCGAAGACTTTATCACAGCGCTGCTCTCCAGCCCTGAGCTTGCTGAAACCACCTTTTCTATTCATCACAGCCGCAAGCTTAAAGACCAGTTGCTCAGCGTCGCTGAAGAACAGCTAATCACGGGCTTAGCTACCAATGGACTGCACGCCTGGGGCAATCTCTACAGCGAGTTGGCTGGTACTCTGAAGTGCGATATTCAAGGCGACTCTATGGGACTGGCGCAGACCGCTAATTTGCTCAGCCATCCTCAATCAGAAACCCGACAGGCTGCTTGGGACGGCATTCGCAGCGCCTGGAGTGTTCACCAGCCAGCCGTCGCCGCTGGGCTCAATGCCATCAATGGCTGGCGGCTAGAAGAAACTCAAAAACGTTCTCATCGCCGTACGCTCCACTATCTCGACAAAAGCTGTCATCAGAGCCGCATCGAAAGGGAAACGCTCGACGCGCTGATGGAGACCACCTATCAAAATCGTGAGATTGGGCATCGGGCACTGGCCGCGATGGCAAAAGCTTTAGGTCAGGAGAAGATGAACCCGTGGGATACGATGGCCCCTGCGCCTGCGGCTGGCAAAGAGGAAGTGATTGGATTTGAGGAGGCGATCGCCCTCATCTCAGAGTCCTTCAATCAGCTCACTCCAGAAATGGGCGAATTCGCCACAATGATGGCCCAGAAAGGCTGGATCGATGGGCAGCCGACTCCCAACCGAGCGACGGGTGCTTACTGCACTAAATTTTCAGATCCACGCGAGCCGCGCATATTCCTCACCTACGAGGGCACTATGACAAACGTGATTATCCTGGCTCACGAGCTAGGCCACGCCTGGCATAACTGGGTGATGCGCGATCTTTCCGCTATCGAAAGCCGCTACCCAATGACCCTGGCCGAAACCGCCAGTATCTTTGCCGAAACCCTGGTACGCGACGCGCTGATGAACAGGGCTACGACGCCCGCTCAGCAGTTAGAAATCGCTTGGCAAGACGCCCAGAGCGCAGCGATCTTTCTGCTGAATATTCCGGCTCGCTTTGAGTTTGAGAAACGCCTGGTTGAGGCGCGTAAAGTGGGCACTGTTCGACCGGCACAGCTCTGTAAAATGATGGACGCTAGCTGGCAGCTATGGTTTGAAGAGAGTCTGAGCAAATACGACGATCTCTTTTGGGCCAGTAAGCTGCACTTTTCTATTTCTAGTCTGGGCTTTTACAACTATCCCTATTTATTTGGCTATCTCTTTAGTCTGGGCATCTACGCCCAACAGCCCGCCTATGGAGACAGCTTCAATCAGCGCTATACAAATCTCCTTCGCGACACCGGCACCATGACCGCCGAAGACCTTGTGCAGCAGCACCTACAAAAAGATCTTCGCCAGCCTCAGTTCTGGCAAGACAGTCTCACTATCGTCGAAAAATCTGTTGCTCACTTCGAGCAGCTCGTCAAATCTGTGACTAAAGACTGACTTGTTCAAACGCTGCTCGCGGTCTAGAAAAGGAGTTTCCTGAGTCGGGGCATCTCTACCCATGCAGCGTCTGATCTAAAAATCGCTCAATGAAGTGTAGGGCGAGCTGGTTGCTTACGCCGTTGAATACTTTGTCAAAAGCGTGCTCGGCCCAGGGAATTTTCACCCAAACGGCTGTGTTGCCGCTGCCGATGATTTCATCGTATAGCCGCCTGCCAAACCGAGCCTCAACGACGTGGTCTCGTCCGCCGTATATTAATAACATGGGTGGCAGCGTATTGGCCTCAGCCGCTTCCACGTAGGTGATAGGTGAAGCTTGGGCATAGGCTTCAGGAAATTCAGTTGGCGTCCCCCCGATAAAGGCAGCTAGTATCTGCTTTACATCAATCGGATCGGGGACGGGCGGATCGGTGTAGCCTGCGGCCAGGTCGATGGGGCCGTAGTAATCGACGATGCTCTGCACCGCCAGGTCTGCCTGAAAGCCGGTTAGCATGGCCAGATGTGCGCCTGCTGACCAACCGAGTAGACCGATGCGATCGCTCATCACCTCATATTCATCAGCGCGATCGCGCACAAAAGCCAGCGCCGTCTGCACGTCTTCTAGCTGAGCGGGAAAGCGATAGGCCGGGGTATGACGGTAGTCAATTGCCGCTACCACATAGCCCCGCGCTGCTAAAAAACGACTGAGATCGGCACTCTCCGCCGGGTTGCCCCGCGCCCAGCTACCGCCATAGATAGTCACTACAGCCGGATATTTACCCGGTTTGGCTGGCTGATACAGGTCTAAAACCAGCGGGACGCCATCGGGCGAGGCAAAAGGAATATTTGCCTGATAGCGCACCTCCCCCGGTTGAATGCCTCGGAAAAAATTCCGCCAGCTAAACGGCGGGTAGCTAGCGGCTTGGCTAGGAGAGGTAAACGCCGTTGCCATAGAGGCATTAGCTCGGGCGACGGTATTGGGTAACCTGAGCAGCGGCAAACTACTCAGCAGCAGCGCCGCTAGCAACAGAGCAATCAGCAAACGCGGCAGCCGTTTATATCGCCACAGCGCTATTCCTAGCGTGACCAAACTTATCAGCCCCAACAGCGGACTGATTTCGGGTGCGCCCACCGCCAGCCTCAGAAAAAACAAATTTGGCGCAGGCAGCACGATCCACAGGCTCACAAAGAACGTCACTCCGGTCACTAGCCAGACTGCGATCCGGCCAATTAACGCTGCTTTTTTCCACACTGCCTGCTGGGTCAAACCCCTCACTCCGCGCTATTAAGTCATCGGCAAACTATAGCAAGATATGCGGTAGTCTGTTCGCGGCTATGATTTGTAGCCGCCGTGTACTAAGTCGCCCGACAGGTGGCTGGTGAAAGAGATTTGCTAAAGCGTCTGCCCCCTACCCGTTACTATCACCTGGGACTGATTGCCGTCGTTAGCCTGAGCTTCGGTCTGCGCTTTTGGCGGCTCTCCCGGTTTGACGCGCTGGTCTTTGATGAGGTTTACTTTGTCAAATTTGCCCATGCCTATCTGGCGGGTACGCCTGAATTCGACGCTCATCCGCCGCTAGGCAAGTATCTGATTGCGGCTAGCATTTGGCTCAGTACGCATTGGCCTTTTGCAAGTTGGCCTTTTACGGCAGCGCCTGAGGAGTTAGCGCCTTTTAGCTATCGCTGGATGAATGCGCTGGTCGGCAGTTGCGTTCCCCTGGTTGTGATGGGAATTGCGCATACGCTGGGGCGCTGGCAGCGAGAGGCTAAGCAATGGACGTTTACGCTTTTGGCGGGTGGCTTTGTTGCGATAGACGGCTTATTCGTCACTGAGTCTCGCTATGCGCTGATCAACATCTACATGGTGTTTTTTGGGCTGTTGGGCCATTGGCTGTGGCTGCAAGCGAGCATCGGTGCGGATAAAGAGAGAGTCTCTAAAAGTATTTTACGAACGCTAGCAGGTGTGGCGTTAGGGGCGGCTGCGGCGGTCAAATGGAACGGGTTGGGCTATTGGCTCAGTTTGTTGATTTGGGAGGCTTGGCGCGGGAAATGGTTTGAGCGATCGCACCCCCTAAAAGCCCTATCGCAGGCACTCCTCTACGGCGGATTCATCCCGGCGCTGACCTATAGCCTGATCTGGTGGCCCCACCTCTTTCTCAGTGGAGAACGCCTGCTCTCTCTTCACGCTACGCTATTTACCTTTCACCGGCGGCTAGCGGCTAGCGGGCACCCGGACTGTTCTCAATGGTTTACCTGGCCGCTGCTGATTAAACCGATTGCCTACTGGTATGAAACGACAGGTTTACAAGCGTATACCGTGAACAATCTGGGCAACCCGGCGCTGTGGTGGCTCTCTAGTAGCGCGGTGATTCTCTTGTTCATTGTGCGAATGCGGCAGGTAAAAGACCAGCTTATGCAAGCAAAGGCAACGCCGGCAGATCCTATTGTTCAAAATCTTAGCGCTTACTTACTGATCGGCTATGCCGCCAACTGGCTCCCGTGGATGGTGATCAGCCGCTGCACGTTTATCTATCTCTATATGCCGGCGGCAGCGTTTAGCTTTATCGTGCTGGCGTGGCTGTTGAGTGAATGGCTGCAGTCAGCGCAGACGTGGGTGCAGGTGATGGCGGTGATAATGTTGAGCGCGATCGCTCTCTCCTTTTTCTTTTGGCTCCCGCTCAGCCTGGGCTCACCGCTGACGCCAGCAGACTTAAAGCTACGCTGGTGGCTAAATACCTGGATCTGACGGGGCGATCGCAGCATCAAACCGGCGGGCATCGACTGTGACATCAGTATTGACGAGCTACCCAAACGTCAGTTCGGGATAAGAATCGCTAGAATGCGCCGTCGGGGATCTTTTCTCTCCTTACTAAGGGGAGATGCCGCAGGCAGAGGGGTTCCGGCTGAGCATAGAGCACGTCGCCAGAACCCCTCCCTGACGGTTCCCCTTGGCAAGGAGAACCCAGATCGGCTTTGGTATGAGAGATTTGAACAGTTGACCATGAGACAGCTTGTCCCGAATTCAGGTTGATTGAGAAGATATCCGTCAAACTTTTGAATAGACGCTCAATGCAGTCACTGTAACCAAAATCAGCCCCATGCCGAAGACTTGTGGACCTACCAGGCTTTCATCTAAAACGACTACGCCAAATAGCGACGCAATCACAGGCTCGATCATGGCCACAACTGAGGCTACGGCTGGCGCGATAGCGTTCAGGCCGATGATATAAAGAACGAACGATAATCCTGCGCCAAATACACCGAGTGCCACAAACAGCGGCCAATCTGGCGTACTCAAGACTGCCACAGTCTGATTGGCATCGCCCGGCCAGATCAAGAGGCTGACAAGTACCGCGAATGCTATGGCGAGAATCGCCTGCGGGCTGCCGTGCGGTGCCGCATACTTGAAGCCAAAAATAAATACCGCGTAGGACAGCCCGGCCAGCAGCCCGGCACCTACCCCAATCGGCGTGACACTGCCCGCGCCGATGTCGTAAATCTGGGTGAGCAAGACGATGCCAAGCATCACCACCGCGATCGCAGCCAACTTCGGCGCGGTGGGCCTTTCGAGCCTTAGCGCAAATGACACCAGATATACGAACACAGGCGCACTGTACATCAACGTAACCGCAACCGCGATGCTGCCCTGCGCGATGCTCACGAAATAGAAGGCGAAGTTGCCAGCTACGCCAAGACCGGCGATCGCTGACCAAAACCATAATTGACGGCTGGTCAATCCGCTGCCGCTCGGGCGCAACACTAGCCAGACGAGGACAAACAGCGGCCCGATCACGCCCCGATAAAACGAAACTACGAAGGCGTCCCAACCGTCGGCCATCAAAATACCGCCAATGCCGCCTGATAGCCCCCAACAGATAGCCGCTAGCACCACGTAAGCTTTACTCACACCCGCCATTTGATCTCCTTATTGCATAGTGAAAATCGGAACGTTAAAGGTAGTGAATTCCACAGCGCTATGCAAGTCTCTGACCATCGGCACTGAATCGAAAGCTAAACGGCAGAAAGCTACGTGGGTGGCTAAAAACCTCGATCTGACTGGGCGATCACAGCGTCAAGCTGGCGGGCATCGATCATGACACATGGTGCTGGTGGAATCTGCGATTTCAGGTCTTTAGTCAAAGGCGGCATGTCAGATTAGGCTACATCCCGAATGATGTTGAGGTCGCCATAGTTCATTCCGCCCAGTTTTCTAAAGATAGATCGGCAATGCGGGAAAACTCTCGCATGTCGTTGCTGACCAGTGTGATGCCACGGCTCAAGGCATGGGCAGAAAATAGCATGTCCATTGCCCCGATAACAAGCCCTCTACTCTCTAGATCGCTTCTAATTGCGCCATAAACGGTCGCGGCAGCTTGGTCAAACTCAACAATTTCTAAAGGGATTAAAAACTGCATCAAAGCACTACGATTTTTCTCTTACTGTTGGCTCTTGCAAACGCCATATTCTAATTCCGCTACGGTAATAGAAGAAATACCGATATCCGATAAGGCAAGGGTTTGAAATCGTGCTAATACCTTGGGAGGTTTTTGTTTAATCAGATAAATGCAAATGTTGGTATCGAGTGGGTATTGCATCTAGAACGCCTCTCGAACGTCGAGGGGGGGGCTGATCTCTAGTGGTCATAAAATCGTCAGAGAATTGCTCTAAGCTCTCAAACAAAGATTGCCAGGGATTATCTTGAGCAATCAGAATGATCGCATTCCCCACTTTTTTAATGTAAACCTCAGTGCCTGCCATTTGGAAGTCTTCGGGAAGTATTACGATTTGATGGGTGCCATCGGTGCTAATTTGGGCAGTGTTCATGGCGCAGATCCTCTAGGTTAGGTTGATGTTTAAGACTTCTAGTTGCTGGTTGATCCAGGTCGCTGCTGTCGCTTCATCCGTCCTGATCGCTCGTTCTACTCCTGTTTTAGCAGTTTCTAGATGTTAAGCGCGATCGCTCTTTCCTTTTTCTTTTGGCTACCGCTCAGCCTGGGCTCACCGCTAACGCCATCTGCCCTAAAGCTTCGCTGGTGGTTAAAAACCTGGATCTAAAACTACGAGGGGGTCGGTTTTAGACGGGGCCATTTC
>JBBSNR010000108.1:0-8706 GCA_038260635.1 Phormidesmidales cyanobacterium | reverse complement strand
GTCACCGACCGCCGCTACCGCCGCCAGCGGAGAAAAATCGCTCCCCTGCCGCCAGGTTGACAGTCCTTGGTTGACCAACAGCCTTTTTTGACGGTGGTTGCCCGTGGGATGGCTGCTGCTCATGCGCCCAGCGACCTCATAACCGAGCGCTGTTAGCACGGCTTCGGCAGTCGTCGTGCCTCCGACAACGCATTCACTCACAATGAGATAGCTGTTTTGGCAGCGCTGGGACAGTCGCTCACCCCACTGTAAACCGCTTTCTAGCAGTGCTTTTGCTTGGCCAATCGTCATGGCTTGGCCCGTCTGTACAGACTTGGCCATTACCTGGGGCAGCGCTATATGAGGCACGCTCAGCAGAGCTGGCAACCCTGTGCTGAGGAGATGCCAGGGAATGGCCTGTTGGGTGAGTACTGCGCGGGTAATGACTGCCGGTGAGACGCCTGCTGCTAGGGGCGGTAGGGAACCGCCGTGAAAGAGGAATTCACTGTCGGCGATCGCTGTGTAGCGACGGGACTGAGGGGTGCTTCCCGCAGCAGAGATTTGGGGAATCAGCCCGGTATCGGTAAAGCTCGCGATGCAGATAAATAGAGGCTTGCGATCGCTATACTTAGCCAGCCACGCCTGGGGCGCACCCGCACAGACACGAATCGGGGGCAGATCGGTCAGGCCTATTCCTCCATTAAAACTTGCACCCAGTCTGGCGGTTCTGGCATGGCAACCCCCAACCGTTCTAGGACAAGCCACGCGGCTAAATGCACGGTAAATAGATAGACCACGCTGGAAAATAGCACTGTCAGCACCGCCGCGATCGCCACCAGCTCCATACTCGGCTGACCCAGCGCACCCAGCGAAACCCACCCCCAGTTAGTCAGCAGGCGCACCAGCCAGTCAATCATCTGCGTGATTTGAGCGACCAGGTAGCCCCAGAGGTCTTCTCCGGCCAGCAGCGACAGCAGCCAAATGCGAAAGAACGTTCCCAAAGAGACCAGTATGGCCCCGGTAAAAATGGAGAGTCCCCAGCCCGCCCGCCGTCGCCACAGGCAGCCGAGCTGTACCCCCAAAAAGCCATAGGGCATCACAAAAAAGATGCTGCGAGTCGGCCCTAACAAGATGGTGAGCAGTAGCCCCGATACGGTGGCCGCCATCCAAGCTGAACGCAAATTCCACCGCAGATAGACCAGGGCGATCGGCAGCGGAAATAAGATACGCAGCAGAGGACCCGGCGGAAAATAGGTATTGATTAGCCACATTAGGCTGGCTGCGCTGGCCAGAAAAGCGGTTTCGACCAGAGGCAGCGGGCCTACGGCGTGATGGTGACGGCCCAGTTCGGCGGTCGGTTCTGCTGATCTCGGGGGCTGGGAGGCTGGGGGGAGTGGAAAAAGCTCGGCTGAGTGACGCTTGGGTTCAGCCGGGGTGAGCTGGTCGGGCGTTGGATCGTCAGAGATCCAGGGGGCGTCATCTTCTGGCGGCAGTTCGGCGGGGCGATCAGATGGAGGAATGCTCATGGGCAATGGTTTAGCTACACCAGAAGACTTTCAAGAGCTTCGAGATCGACAATCCGGAGAACATCGCGATCGCGCTCAATCAGCCCCTTCTTCTCTAACTTACTCAAAACCCGAGTAACTGTCTCGCGGGCTAGGCCACTCAGGCTACTGAGCTCCCGGTGGGGCAGATTGGGAATATCCATCCCCTGCCCGGCCACTTTGCCCTGCCCATCCGCTAAAAACAAAAGCACATCAGCCACCCGCGACTGACTGTCAGACTCGCGCAGTCGCAGCCGCCGGTTGACCTGACGCAGCCGCCGGGCCATCAGCCGGGCTAAGTGCAGACCTGCTAGGGGCTCGGTATTGAGCAGATCGACGAAGTACTGAGCTGGCATATTGCCAATTACCGTCGGGACCAGGGTGATGACATCAGTAGAGCGCGGAATTTCTTCAAGCGGAGCCATTTCGCCAAAGATTTCACCCTTCCCCAAAATATTGAGGGTGACTTCCTTGCCATCTAAATTGTAGGTGCGAATTTTGACCCAGCCCTCAAGAATAAAATAGACCGAATTGCCCCAGTCGTTTTCTAGCAAAATGACCTGATTAGCTGGATGGCGGCGCGTAACTACATGAGCAGCGGCCTGCTCAGCAGCGGCTTGAGTCAGCTCTGCGAAAAAAGGGGTCATGCGGATCAGTTCGTTTTGATCGAGAGGGCGCGCTTCCATGGGCAACCGATAACTGCTGGGCTACGCTGTGAGAACTCAAAGGCTACGCCGAGGTTGCCAGCAGAGCGGTCTCAGTAGGCTCTCTCAGTGAAATTAGGTACTCTAGCGCCGAAGAGCCGCTATGAAGCACGCTAACTTTAGCACCGATGCGCCAGCCCTAGCTTGATATACCCTTGAATATAATCGACTGTGCCGCTGTTATCGACTGTGCCGCTGTTTTAATGACGAGGTAATTTGGGTAAAAGAGATCGCTTCACCCCCTGCTTGTCTGCGGTTTTTCTGCGGTTTTCCTGGCGTCAGCTGTTAAACAGCGTCATAAATTTGCTAACTTTGGGCTGTGTTTTTTCACGGCGCTAGCTTAAACTTTGTGCACTTGCCATTTGTACCTTTTCCGTGTACTGGCAAAACCATCGCTTACCATCGCAGGCATCCATTGTGACTTCTCAGAAGGATCAGATTCAATCACTCATCGCTGATATAGAGCGGGCCCTGGTTTTAGAAAAGCCTCGAACGCCCTGGATTAGAGCCAGTGAGGTGGAGCCACAGCGACAGGCGCTAGCCAGGGCCCAGAATTATTTGAGGTCGTTGCAGGAGACGTTTGAGGCCCCTGGTGGCTGGGGCCCGGTCGATCCGAGTACCGGCCAGATCGCGGTCCCGAAGCCAAAGCAAGCGGTCCCAAAGCAAACGGCTCCAGAGCAAACGGTTCCGGAGCAAACAGTCCCGGAGCAAACAGCCAAAAATTTTGGCGGCGAAGAATTTAGCGGGATATTTGGCAATCGGGCCACCAGCTCACTGTCCTCTGGAGAATCAGCAGAAAACGTGCTGCAAGCGCTGCTGACAGAGATGAAGTTTTTAAAATCTAGTGCGCTTGAACCTTTGCGCCTGGAAATGGACAGCCTGCGAGGAGAGCGCGATCGCCTCTATGCAGAAGTCAGAGCCCTGGCTGAACAGCGCCAGACCGATAGCCTGGAGCCCAATGGCCGCATGACGGTTGACGAGCAGCAGCTCAATCAGTTTTTACAGGCGCTGATGGAGCGTTTGCAGGCCAATCTCTCCACTCAGGTCACCCATACTCTCAGCCAGCTAGAAGCCGACCATGCCGAGGCCGTTGCCAAACTATCGGCAGGGGCAGATTTGGAACTGACGCCCATCACCACCAGCGCTCAGCTAGAAGAGATGCGCCAGCTGCAATCTCGATCTGATCAGCTGCTGGTCAATATTGACTCCACGTTGCAGGGGATGTTTGAAACGCTGCAAAGCAATATCGATAGCTATCAGATCTCTCTCAATCAGGGCATTGAAAATATGCAGAGCCTGGGCCGTCAGGGGGAAGTGATTGTGCGATCGCTAGTTGACCATCTCACTCAGCAGCTCGGCCAGAGCACCCCTCCCGAGCCCGCATTTTTTCCGCCCCGATCAGCGGCCTTGTCCGAGCCTGAGGCGTTTGAAGCTGCCAGCTCTAGTGAATTATTGGCCGGGGAGTTGGCCGAAGAATTAGCCAGTGACCCGGTCGGCAATTTTGTCGAGGCCGATCCTGCCGAGACTAATTTTGCCGAGGCGGAAACGGATACTGTTTTCTCTCTCGACGATATTTTGCCTGATCCGATTAGCGATTTTGATAGCGACACTGAGGTCACTACATCGGAAGACACTGAAGGCACCTTAGAGACAGAGGACTCTACTGACGCTCAGCCAGAAGACTGCATCCGTGAGGATGGCACCATTGATTTAGACTTGCTGAAGCTAGACATTGAGCGTAGCGATGAAGCCCAGCCTTATAGCCCATTAGCCGATACCGAAGAGACAGATCCCGAAATCGAAGCGGGATTGGTTTCAACAGACGATGCGGCCTATCTCGCGGATCTGACGTTTGACGATCTGACCCTCGATCCAGCCCTCGACGAGATGGATCAGCCTGAACCAGAGTCACCCGAGATCGCTTTTGAGCCAGCTGACGACACCGAACTTGCCGATGTTTTGCCAGATTTGGGCGCGTTGATGTCGGAGAGCCTACCGCCAGATACCGGATCAGATACCGAACCGGGTACGGAGTCGGCGATCGCCCCAGAGCTAGAGTCAGAGATAAATCTAGACCTGGATCTAGATCCAGACCTGAACTTAGATGTGGCGACAGGCGATATTGAACCAGCAGCAGCAATCGCCCTACCCGAATCCGCTCTGGTGCCAGACATCCCAGATACAGATGACCCAGACACAGATGACGATCAGCTCTCTGACGATTGGCAACCGAATGAAACAGAGGACACGCTGCCTGCTGAACTCGTAGCCGAGTTGGAAGCAGCCAGCCAGGATGCTGATCGGGTCGCTATAGAAACCGTTGACAGCGAACTCAACGCGCTGACCTCAGATCTTGAAGAAGCGGTTGTCTTTGAAGCACCTGCCCCGCCGCCAGAAACGCTCTCAGCAGCCTCCCTACCGCTAGAGTCAGCGCTGATTCCTGATATGCCTGCGGGTGAAGCTGAAAACGTTCCCACAGGCGAACCTGGAGACTTTTCCGAGGATGGAGCTGAGATACCGCCTGAGGAAAGCGAGACTGAAGGGTTACAGGCGTCTCAGCCTCAGTTGATGGCGGCAGAGGCCCGACCTGACCGACCTGTAGAAGAGCCGGCAGCACTATCAGAGGCTTCTGCTGATGTTCCCGCCCTCGCAGACGACCCGGTCGGACTGAGCGAGCTGCTGCCGATTGATGCCCCTCCTCTACCTGAGCCGGCTATAGTCGCAGCTGAGGATTCAGCCGATCAGGAGATTATCGATCTATTTGAAACGACCGATCACGACCTGCTGCCGGAGCTGCCGCCTACAGACGAGGGCGAAGACGATCCGACCGATGGCCAACCGGCTGATTGGTTTTTAGGAATTGACATTGGCACAACGGGTCTATCGGCTGTGCTGATGAATCAGCGGGGAGACCAGGTCTATCCGCTGTGTTGGAACATGCCAGGCGATGACCAGTCCGACCGCTTTCGACTGCCTACTGTAGCGCAAATCGATGATCAGGCTAGCCCGCCGCTGGGTGCCATCGGACCGGCAGCGCTCCAGCCAGCCGCCCCGCTGCTGCGAAATATTAAGTCCCTGATCAAAATAGGCATTCCCGATGGCGCGTCGGGTGAGCCTTTGGTGCAGTGGTCTGACCAGGTCACTCTGCCCCTGATGGCGGTGCAGGCAACCCTGGCTGATCTGCTCAAAACGCTTAGCGGCGATCGCCCCCGCTGCCGCGCTGTGGGCCTGCGAGACAGCGCCCTGCGCAGCGCCCTGATGGATTTGCGAGGGGTGATTGTGGGCTATCCCAACAACTGGCCCGATACCTACAGCTTTAATATTCGTGAGGCGGTGTTAGCGGCGGGCCTGGTCCAGCAGGCTGAGCAGATATTTTTTGTTGAAGAGGCGATCGCCGCTCTCCTCTCCGCGCTGCCAGACCCTCGGGTGGCTGACGATTTGCCAGAAGACCAGCAGCCCGGTCTCTACAACTGCCACTGGTCGGGCGGGACGGTGATCCTCAGTGCGGGTGCTGCCCTGACCGAAGCGGCTATGGTCGATCTGCCCGCCGAACTCGATCAGCTGAGCTACGCCGACTTTACGCTGCGCAGCTTTGCCTATGGAGGGGATAACCTCGACCAGGATATTGTTTGTCAGCTGCTGCATCTGCCAGCGCAGGCTCGGCTAGAGGCCCCTCAGCAAACAGACACAGATGAGACAGCGGTAAATACCTGGCAAGCGCTGGGCCTGCATCGTCTCAACTTGCCCCAACCGGGAGAAGCAGATCGGATTAAGCGCCATCGCCTACAACAGCGTCTAAACGGTTCACCTTTGGGCAGGCAGGCGCTGGCCGCTGCTCGCCGGCTGAAGCTGGACTTGCAGGAAGAAGATCAGACTGAATTAGGACTGGCGGATCAGCGCTGGGTGATTAAGCGCAAAGACTTAGAGACCAAGGTGTTTTTGCCCTACATTCAGCGGGTCAACCGCCAGATCAACGGTCTGCTTAGTCAGCAAGGACTGTCTCCCCAAGCGGTGAATCAGGTCGTCTGCACAGGGGGCACGGCTTCTTTGGGTGCGATCGCCCGCTGGCTGCGACAAAAGTTTCCCAATGCCACCATTATTCAAGACACCTACAGCGGCGAGTACTCCGATAGCTGTAGTCGGGTGGCCTATGGTCTGGCTAATCTGTGTCACTATCCGCAGGTACTCGATACCCACCGCCATCAGTACAGCGACTATTTCCTACTGCTAGAGCTGCTGCGCGTATTGCCTGAGCAGCCCCTGCCCGCTGGCGGCATCTTGCATCTGCTAGAGCAGCGGGGAATCAACACTCAGGTCTGTCAGTCTCACATTCTGGCGCTGATTGAAGGTCATCTGCCGCCGGGGTTGGTGCCGACTGAGGGCGATCGCCCCTGGATCAGCGCTCAGTCTTCGGAGATTGGCACGTATCAGATGCTGGCAGAACTGCCTTTGTTTAAAAAGCAGGGCGGTCAAATCTATATCGCCGACCCGCAGCAAGGGGATCGCCTGCGCACTCACTTAGAGACTATTTTGGCTGACAAAGCTCAAACGCTCAAGGAGCCTCTGACCGCCCCATTAGCGCCAGAAACGGCATAGAAACGGCGTAGAGCGGCACAGTTAAATCCGCTCAAGACACCTTGAGGCCCGATGATTATGAGCTAGATTCTGCGGCGCTAGCGTCTGGGCCAAAGTAGGCTGGCGTAAAGCTGCCGTGCAGTCCATAGGGCACATGGTGCTTCAGCTTTACCGTGGCAACGGGGCCAGGCGTAATGTCTTGAGCATCAAAAATGGCCAGTTCGGTGCGATGAAATTCAGCATTGTAAATCCACAGCAGCAGCCAGCCATCGTCCTCCTCGGTCCCATCTGGATGGGGCACAAATAGCGGCTCTCCCCCAAATCCTCGCGGCGCAGCACTCCAGAGCTGTTCTTCGCCCGTTTCCATATTTCGCTTCAGCAGGGCCTGTAAAGGCGCGTTGCCCGTACTACCATGAGCCGCGCCCATGTACAGGTAGCGATAGGCACGTCCTACCTTTTGCGGATGCAGCGCCGGAAACTCACAGCAGCGCTCAATCAGCACCTCCACATCAACCGTTTCTGCGGCTAGGTCAACGACAAATCGCCACAGCTTACTGGTAGGCACATGGTCAAAATCTACTTCGCTGTAGTCGCTGGCCCCTTCTAAGGTCGGAAATTTTTCGTAGCAGACCGAATCCAAAATCAGTTTGCCGTCTTGCTCAAAGGCATTGGCATGGTGAAAAACAAAGCAAGGGTCGGTATCAAAAAAGCGAACTTCGCCCTGCTCAGCAGAGCCCCTAGCCGTATCGCTACGCGGAATCACGACAATCTTAGTCGGCTGCTTAGGGTTGAACTGAATGCACTCGGCAGCGCCCTTGATACCCAATACGAAGGGCAGCGGATTGAAGCTCACCGGGTTTTGGACAAAAATATAGTAGTTGGGCGTAATGGCAAAATCGTGCAGGAAAGCAAAGCCAGGCAAGGTGTGACGATGCCGGTCCACCAGCTGCCCGTCGGAGCTGAATTCAAACAGACTGATCGTGCTAGAGAGCCCTGGCTTCACAGCGAAATTGACCAGCCGCGCTGCGCCTTTGCAGTCCGGATCGATTTTGGGGTGAGCGGCAAAGGCGTCGCCTTCTTTGAGCAACCCATCGAGATAGTCCAGTCCTACTGTTTCCAGCGTCTGGGGGTCAAGTCGGTGCGGTTCGGCGGCTTCCCAAAGGGCCAGTAGCTTGTTGCCCCAGTAGATGATGTGAGTATTGGCAATGTTCTTAAGCTGAGTATCAAAGGCATTGGCCAGCCAGCCGCCCGGCTTTTGGGTGCCAAAGACGCCGCGATACTCGGGTTTACCGCTTTTTTGCTCGGCCAAGTATCCGGCTGTGCGCACAAACCGATTGCGGTAGAAGGCTCGTCCGTTGGCGATCGCCATCGAGCTGATCATGCCATCGCCATCAAAGGGATGCTGTAGCGGGTAGCCATTGATATCGGTCAGCCCTGGCCCGTTGCGAAACACCGTTCCCGACAGCGCCGACGGAATTTCGCCCTCAATATCATCTACCCAATAGGCAAATTCTTCCGGCTGAGAAAGGTATCCATTTTTCCAATCTTCTTTAAAGGAGTCAGCAGACGAGTCACGAGCCGGTGATTGGAGCGTTTGCATAAGATCAAAAGGGTTTACGTCAGAGTTTGTTAGCGACACAGACAGGCGCGGGTCTATTCAGCGGATTTATCGATCAAACAGTGACATCTACCGCCGCTGCCTCTTCGGTGATTTCAGGCGTAGTCAGGGCTATAGCTGTTTCTCCCTTGAGGATCGCACCGACCGGATTTTGGGCAGATGACCCAGCAGTCTCCGACTGACCCGTCTGATCGGTGCTAACTGCCGAGGCCTCGGGCAAAAGACTTAACAGGGGCAGCGGCAGCAGCGTAGAAGTGTTGGTTAACAGCACCAGCAGCCATAGATT
>JBBSNR010000107.1:0-8770 GCA_038260635.1 Phormidesmidales cyanobacterium | reverse complement strand
GAAGCTGAAGCAGAAAATTTCTGGCTGCTTTCGGTCTGAGCAAGGGGCTAGAGACTTCTGTCGCATTCGTGGTTATTTATCAACTCTGCGAAAGCAAGGACTTGATGTCTTGGATGCACTGGTCGATCTGTTCTCTGGGAGGGCTCACTCGCTCCTACCTCAGCCTGAGTAGTTACCTAGATTCTCTTTTTGTTCAGGGCTGGGACTAGCGCCTTGGAGAATGTGAGTAAAGCCTAAGATTGCGTTGAGCGGCGATCGCAGCTCGTGGCTCATATTGGCTAAGAATTCACTTTTGGCACGGTTAGCGGCTTCAGCGGCGGCAGTTGCATCGGCTAGCTTTTGCACAGCCTGTTTGCGCTCAGTGATATCTTCAAAGATATAGAGATAGGCAAACGTAGAGTTGTTTTCCTGAATAGGGCCGTAAATGCGTCGCAGCGTGCGACCATCTAGCAGCGGCACCTCGTCTTCTATAATTTTGTTGCCATCGGTAAAGTCTCGGGCAGTAGAGGTGGCGACAAATGCTCCTAGATTAATATTGCCCAGGCATTCGCTCAGCAGCTGTTCGCCGGTAATTTTTTGGTGCGCCACAGCTGCTTGCAAATGTTCTAGCTGCCAGATGCGATAAAATTCCGAGTTGACAAAAAGCGCTTCGTTGGTGTGGCAATCCATCACAAAAATACCCGTAGGCGGCAGATTGTTGATAGCGCGCAGTAGGGCTTCACTGCGACACAACCTTTCTTCGGCCCGCTTGCGTTGAGTCGTATCAACCAGCACACCGAGGGCACTGCCTGAACATTTAGCACCGTCACATTCAGCAATGGTTGATAGTAAAACATCCATGCGATCGCCGTCTTTTTTGATCACCTGGCAGGGCATATCTCGGCAAACGTCGCCAGCCTTTAGCATGGGGAGAAAGTCGTTGACCTGTTGCTGCGACTCTGCTGTGAGAAAGGCTGTCAGTCGTTCACCAATCACCTCTTGACGCTGATAGCCCAACTTTTCCAACCAGTAGTGGCTAACGCTGACGATACGTCCCTGGCGGTCTATCGAATGGAGCATAGCCGGCGTCTCTTCATAGAGATGGCGATAGCGCAGCTCGCTTTCTTGCAGCGCCTTGAAGGTTTCTAAATCATGAGAAATATCGATTTGCGTTCCCACATAGTGGGTGATCTGGCCTTCGTCATTGGTGAGCGGCGAGAGGGTGACTTCATTCCAAAAAGCGCCACCACTTTTGCGATAGTTGCGCAGCAGCACCTTACAGCTCTTGCCGGTCGCCACGGCCTGGCGCATATCAGCAGTTCCGGATTGGTCAGCATCTTCCCCTTGTAAAAAGTAACAGCTTTTGCCTAATACCTCATCTACTAGATAGCCCGTCAGCGCCTCAAAGCTACGGCTAGCATACACAATTGGTAAATCTGGCTGCTGCGCGTCACAAATAATTAGACCATTAGCACAGTGCTGTATAGCTTGTTGAAAGATGTCTGGAGACAGGTCTGATGAGGAAAGTATTGGCAGAGAAGCGGCTGACTCTGTGGGCTGAAGCGGCTGAGCGTCTTTCTGACATGGCTGCTGAGATAGGGCGTATGGCTTCAGGCTGCGCCCTAACACCAGGGCACAGCCTCTCCAGAGAAAAAGAGCCAGCCGGTATGCTGTGTAGACAAGGGACAAAGCGACCAGCGTATCAAGGAGTCCAGCATGTCCGCTGTCTATCCAGGCGACCGGGTAAAGCTCAGCGATATGCAAGATACCTAATGAAACACCCATGCGATTTCCTTCACGGCGATTTTGGGCTAGTTCACTCCTAGATATCCCAAAATCGTTGCTGCCCAGATCAGATTGACGCTCTAGATATGGTTTAGCATGGGGGAGCGATTAGATCGACTAGGGTGGTGACAATGCGATCGCTCTCCAAAGGCATCAGTTCTGCCCCCCCTAGCACTCGCTGCAAAATCACAAAATAAATCAGGGTGCCAGCAAACGTGCGAGCCGTGGCCTCAGGATCGCTCAGCTGTAGCTCGCTGCGCGATGCCAAGTAACGAGTAAGGCCATCGAGTAAAGGCTTAGCCACATTTTGGATGTAGGGTTTGGCCAGCTCTGGGAATCGCCCCGACTCGCCCACAATCAGACGCATAAACTCACAAAATTGCGAATCGCGAGCGGCGTCATTCAGCACCTTAGTGGCTAGCTCACTGAGCACCACCCTGGGCTCCCCCCTCAGCGCATTTTCATCACGCGGATCGTATACCGCCTGAAACTTGTCTTCGGCCAGCTCTTGCACCAGAGCCGCAAATAGTCCGGCTTTGTCTTGAAAGTGGCTATAAACCGTTGCTTTAGAAACGCCTGCGGCAGCGGCTACCCGGTCCATACTGGTAGCGGCATAGCCATTTGCCAAAAATTCTTGCATGGCCCCCTCCAGAATTGCCGCCGTTTTAGCAGCCGATTTTTTGCGTTCGGAGCGAGTAATAAGATTCACAGGAATGGTACTAGGCAGACAAGTAAGGCATGCAAGACAGGTCGTGACCTGCTACAGCTAGCTTAATACATTGATCAGCCTGGTATAGTCCCTTGTAAACTTTATCCCTATTTGAAGAGGGCCGTAAAAATACAATTGTCAAAAGCACAATTGTCAGAAATAGTAGAACCGCCCGTTTTTCTGGGTAGTCTGTTAGACAAGTCAGAAATCCAAGCCGTCTGTCTTACGATCTCTGGTCCGGCTTGCGTTGATTAGGGAAATATTCACCCTCAGGCACACTCTAACGAATACATCAGAGCTAACGCATAGATTAAAATCTATGCAAAAGACTTTCTCATCAACTGAGTTCTCCTTTATAATTTCCTCTTAAGTTCAGACAAACAATTAAATCAGATACCCAAGCCAGCCTAATCCTGGAACGGCACTAGCCCAGTGCTAAGTCGTTCTAGAGCGGAGGACCCACTTCTTGGGGCGTATTCTGTGAGCTAAGCACTGCTTGACTCACAGGAAGGGCACCTCTCAGCCCTAGCCCGTCAGCTAACTTCGTCGGCACTGAGGGGAGGTTTGTAGGGAAGGCATTGATACACAATGCGATGAACCCTTCAGCCTCTCAGAATTAACCTGTAGGAGTTCATCATGGAATATAGCTCGCCCTTGCTGGCGTCTGCAGTTTTTGCGGGCGTCATTCTCTTGATTATGGCGGAATGGGTTCACCTAACCATTGCTGCCTTTTTAGGAGCTTTACTGTTAATTTTCACCCACATCCTGAGTCTGGATGAGGCGGTAGCCTATGTCGGCAAAAGCTACGGAACGCTCGCCTTATTCTTTGGCGTTATGGTTTTAGTGCGGGCGTTTCAAGCCACTCATATTTTTGAGTACTTAGCGGCGCAGATGCTGGTTCAAGCAAAGGGCCAGGGAAAGCGGCTTTTACTGGGCATTGTCATTATTACGACTCCCATCTGTGCCCTTTTACCAAACGCGACCACGGTCATGCTGCTGGCACCACTGATACCGCCCCTCGCAACAGAACTAGGCGTCAATTACGTACCCTTACTGATTTTGATGGTTTTTGTCGCTAACAGCGCCGGATTACTAACATTAGTAGGTGATCCCGCGACTTACATTGTCGGCGATGCAATTAATATCAGCTTTGTTGACTACTTATACAACCTGAGCTTTGGGGGTGTTCTAGCACTTTTAACAATTGTTCTAATGCTACCCTACTTATTTGCGCCCATCTGGCAGTTGGAGATGCCCACCACCACACTGAAAAGTCTTCCTAAGATCAATCACCCTCAGGTATTGATGCTGGGCGGGGTGATTATGGCCGTGGTTTTGACCTTGTTTGTGGTAGGTGAGTTTCTGCCAGTTCCTATTGAGCCCCCAACTGCCGCTTTAATGGGTGCGGGGCTGGCGTTGCTGCTCGCGCATCAGAGCAAGATTGATACAATCAACCACATTCTACGGGATTTGGACTGGAGCACGTTGCTCTTCTTTATGTCCACCTTCATCTTGATTGGCGGCTTAGACAAAACAGGGGTCATTGCCCATTTATCAACAGGGCTAGCGGTTGTTTTGCAACAGAATCTGGGACTGGGAGTATTACTGCTGATATTTTTTGTCGGGGTATGCTCTAGCCTGGTTCCCAACATTCCGCTGGTGGCAGCGATGGTGCCGCTGCTCAAGCAGTACCTGGTCAATGTCGGCTGGGTAGGGTCTGAAGTGCTCAGCGCTGACTTTCATGGTGAGCTACCGCCTGAAGTGCTACCGCTGTTTTACGCGATGATGTTTGGCGCAACCCTGGGAGGTAATGGCTCGCTAATGGGGGCGTCTTCTAATATTGTCGCTGCTGGCGTTGCCGAACATCATGGTCGATCTATTTCTTTCGGCATGTTTTTGCGGTATGGCATACCTGTGATGGCCATGCAGCTACTGGTCGCCGCCATTTATGTATTTGGACGCTTCTTACTGTAGCGGTGACTGCTTTGCCCAATCTCTGCGGGTTGGAAGGGGGGTTGGAAGGGGCGATCGCGATTCCCTCATTTGTCGTTTCAATTAGATTATGAAACAATTATGAAAGGCGATTAGCGTCCGCCCCCCTAAAAACTCCATTTGACCCCTTATGAACCGGGTACTACCAGCTTTCACAAATACTCAAAAGGCGCGGCTAGGGCTTACTGTCACTTTAATTCTCTCCCTTATAGGGTGCAGCCCCGCCCCTCAGCCTGACAGCACTCAGCCCGACCAAAAGAAAGTCCTTACCACCTTCACCATCCTGGCCGACATGGCCCAAAACGTCGCGGGTGATGCCCTCACAGTAGAATCGATCACCCGAATCGGCGCAGAAATTCACGGCTACGAACCCGTCCCCAGCGACATTGCCAAAGCCCAAACCGCCGACCTGATTTTGTACAACGGTCTGGATTTGGAGCGCTGGTTCGACCAGTTCTTAGGCAACTTAGGGGGCGTTCCCTCAGCCGTGTTGACTGAAGGACTTACCCCCATCCCCATCACCGAAGGCCCCTACGCCGACAAGCCCAACCCTCACGCCTGGATGTCGCCGCAAAACGCACTGGTATATGTCGAGAACATTCGCCAAGCCTTTGTCGAACTCGACCCGGCCCATGCTGATACTTACAATGCCAACGCCGCTGCTTACAGTCAACAGATTGAAGCCATCAACGTCCAGTTACAAGCAAAGCTGGCAGCCGTGCCTGAGGCTCAGCGCTATCTGGTGAGCTGTGAAGGCGCGTTTTCCTACCTGGCACGTGACTACAATCTGAGAGAAATTTACATTTGGCCAATTAATGCCGAGCAGCAGTCCACTCCCAAGCAGCTCAAATCGGTAATTGACCAGGTGACGGCAAACGACGTACCAGCAGTATTCTGCGAAAGCACAGTCAGCGACGAGTCGCAAAAGGAAATTGCCAAAGCAACCGGCTCAACTTTTGCTGGCAATTTATACGTCGATTCGCTTTCAACGGCATCGGGGCCGGTGCCCACTTTCTTGGAATTGCTTCAATATGATGCGGATGCGATCGCCAACGGCCTCACCCAAACAAAGCCATAAACCGCAGCTTCAATACGGATTGAAAATCTCTAAATCTTCAGAGCAGTTTTCAAAGTCGATGACGTTCCGAGTGACGATCACCATGCCGTGATAGCTGGCTGTAGCAGCGATCAGGCTATCGATCACCGGTAAATTTCTGCCTTCAGCTTCTGATTTTCCGCAGAGGCTGGCCCAGCTTTCTAAAACGGTTGGGTCGAGGGTGAGGGTGCGATCGCCAAAGCGTTCCTTCAGCCGCTGAATCCAACTGCCGATCTGCTTGGCTCTATTCCTATGCTCAGAAGCGGGCTTTCTGCTGTGAAGTTTGTAATAGCCTTTTCTGAGTTCGGCGATTGTTAAGCAGCTCAGGTACAGGGTGAGTTCATCTTGCTGCTCCAGCCAGCTAATGACTTTTTTGGCAGGCTGCTTTTTCAGATACTCCGAAACGATGCACGTATCTAGCAGATAAGTCATAGCTCAATATCGCGGCCTACGTCCCGGCTTCTTTCAAACAAAGCCTCGTCGCCCTCGTCCAAAACGGGCATCAGGAGCGCTTCCGACAACGACGAAGACGGCTGCGCCAGCTTTCTATACGCCTCTGCCGACAGCACAACAGCCGCCTGCTTCCCACGCACCGTAATGAATTGAGGAATTCCCTTATCGGCTTCTTTCAGGACGTAGCTGAGTTTATTTTTGGCTTCCTGTAGCTGCCATTCATTCGGGACGGTGCTCATGATGATGCCTCCTCAAGCGCTAGACAGTCTAGACATATCATCGCCTGTTTTTGTGAAAAGGGCAACTTCGGGCGGTTGTCGTTTTTAGATAATTATGAAATGATTATGAAAAGTGAAACAATTATGAAAAGTCAAAGCTGAAAAATGATGGATAGCTCTTTGGGTCGCAGCGATCGCTATGGCATTGCAGTAGACAATATCAGCGTCACCTACAGCAACGCCCGACTGGCGCTTTACAATGCAAGTTGCTACGTCCAGCCGGGTACCATCACCGGCTTAGTGGGGCCAAACGGCGGCGGCAAATCGACCCTGTTTAAGTCCATCATGGGCTTTCTGTCGCCCAGCCAGGGCCGCGTCCATATTGACAATATTCCAGTTGAAAAAGCTCAAAAGCAGCAGCTTATGGCCTACGTGCCCCAGGCTGATGAGGTCGATTGGAACTTCCCGATCAGCGTGTTCGACGTAGTGATGATGGGTCGCTACGGCTACATGAATATCTTTCGCATTCCCAGCCGCAAGGATCGTCAGATTGTGCGAGACAGCCTGGAACGAGTCGGCATGAACGAGTTTAAAGACCGCCAAATCGGAGAACTCTCAGGCGGACAGAAAAAGCGAGCCTTTTTGGCGCGGGCACTGGCCCAGGAGGGCAGAGTAATCCTGCTCGATGAGCCGTTTACCGGCGTTGATGTCAAGACCGAAAAGAGCATTATCAATCTGCTATTGCAACTGCGAGATGAAGGGCATACGGTGCTGGTCTCTACGCATGATTTGGCATCGATTTCTACTTTTTGCGATCGCGTCATCCTCCTCAACCAAACCATCCTCGCCGCAGGCACCACCGCCGAAACCTTTACGCCTGAAAATCTCTCGATGACCTTTGGCGGACTACCGCTCAACAGTTTTTCCTCTCATCAGCCAACACCTCAACCCGCCCATCAGCCCGGTCACCCGTATATTCACGCCGACTCCGCCCAGGGAGCAGACCTGTGACTGAGTTGCTCGCCCTTTCTCCAGCCGCCACCTGGAGCTGGCTGATAGAACCCTTTCAGCTCGGCTTTATGATTCGGGCGCTATGGGTCAGCGCTTTTGTCGGCACAGTCTGCGCGGTGCTCTCCTGCTACATCACGCTCAAAGGCTGGTCGCTAATGGGTGACGCGGTCTCTCATGCGGTTGTACCCGGTGTAGTGGTGGCCTATGCGCTGGGACTGCCTTTCTCTGTTGGTGCATTTGTCTTCGGCTTCGGCGCGACCGTTGCGATTGGCTATGTAAAAGCGAAAACGCGGCTAAAAGAGGACGCGGTTATCGGCGTTATTTTCACCGGCTTCTTTGCCTTTGGCCTGGTGCTCGCCACCAAAATTCCCAGCAATATCGATCTCTTTCATATTCTCTTCGGCAATGTATTAGGCATCTCTCAGCAAGACATTATTCAAACGCTGATTGCAGGCATCACCACTCTCGCTATTATTCTGCTACGCCGCAAAGATTTGCTCCTATTTTGCTTCGATCCTAATCACGCCAAAGCGATTGGACTAAACACTCAAGCAATGTATTACACACTGCTGTCAGTGCTGGCTTTGACCATTGTTACCGCCTTGCAGACAGCAGGTATCGTTCTGGTTGTAGCAATGCTGGTAACGCCCGGAGCCACCGCTTACCTGCTCAGCGACAGGTTCGACCACATGCTGATAATTTCTGTTGCCACTAGCGTGCTCTCCTGTTTATTTGGCACCTACTTCAGCTATCATCTCGACGCTTCGACTGGCGGCTGCATTGTTGTCCTGATGACAATCTTTTTCTGCATAGCGATGATATTCGGCCCTAAATATGGCATGTTTGCTCAACAGTTTCAGCAGCGAGCCAATAAGCGGTTAGCTAATAATCGGTAAAATGGGGTGACCTGACTTTTCACTCCTAATGGATTCACTCGCACAGCTCATCGCCCTCGACCGACAACACGTTTGGCATCCTTACGCGGCTATGCCTAACCCACTGCCAGTGTTTCCCGTGCGCTCGGCTCACGGGGTGCGAATTGAGTTGGAAGATGGGCGATCGCTGATCGACGGCATCTCCTCCTGGTGGACCTGCATTCACGGCTACAGCCATCCCCGGCTAAACCAGGCGGCACAGCGGCAAATGGAGAAAATGTCGCACGTCATGTTCGGTGGGCTGACGCATCGGCCAGCAGTGGAGCTAGCCAAAAAGCTCATAGATATTACACCTGAACCCCTACAGCACGTCTTCTTTTCAGACTCGGGCTCAGTGGCTGTAGAAGTAGCGATGAAAATGGCGGTGCAGTACTGGCACAATCGCGGACAGCCCGACAAAAATCGCTTTCTCACCATTCGCAACGGCTATCACGGCGATACTTTTGCGGCGATGTCTGCCTGCGACCCGGTGAACGGAATGCACCACTTGTTCAGCGGCTTGTTAACGCAACAATATTTCGCCGACGCACCTCAGGTGCGCTTTGGTGAGGATTGGCAGGAAGAGGATATTTGTAGCTTTGCGAATCTCTTG
>JBBSNR010000106.1:0-8770 GCA_038260635.1 Phormidesmidales cyanobacterium | reverse complement strand
GCGATGATGCCGACATTCAGGGCAGGCACCGATAGGGTTAGCTAATCGAGGAAACGAGCTTCTAGCGTTGCCACCTATGCAACCAGTCAACGGCAGCCAAATGGTTAGAGCCCTAGATTTTCGTCAGAGAATTTCCTTGGCACAGCTATTCAAAAAAAGTAGTCCAAGCTTAGTCCCGCGTCACTGATCTGCTTATTCCAGGAGATAAGCGCAGCTAATGGGCTAGAAGGTCTACCTACACTTTTTAGCTCTGCTATAAGGGGGCTAGAATAAATAAGTTGAACTTTTTCTGGATTGTTCTATTTGGCAAAGTTGTTCTAAATGGTAGCAGCCCTTCCAAATCAATTCTTGAGGCATATGCTGATTTCAGATGAAACAACTCGGAAAACAAGAATAGTTCAAGTTATTATTGCTAGCCCCCTAAGCCGTATAGAATAAGGCTTTCAAATTAATTGTCCACTAAACTGGACAGCTTAGCGATCCTTTCTGTGCCAATACTCCTCGTACCCCATTACCTGATCCTTTGTCCAATCTCAATGACCAATAAAAATCTTTTGTCAAAAAAACGGTCGTTAATTTAGCGGTTAGTTCTTTGCTAATCAAATTTGTGTGGTTAGCGGCTGCTCAATCAGGCTGATAGAAGTAGCCGGTCTCCGATTGATAATTTAGCTATGCAGCAGCTAGTTTTATGTAATGTGCGACTCTTGTAGAGTAAAACCCCCGGTAAAATTTCCAAATGTCATCGGAGAAACCTAGCGTACCAGCTGTAGAGAAGCTTAGGGATGAGATGCGGGATCTGAAAGTTTCCATCAGAGATCTACTAAAGTGGAAACTGGTTTTGACAGGCGGTGTCACAGCTGTTGGACTGGGCTTTACTGGCTCAAGCACTCCAAATGCTTACCTGGCTATCGGTGCTGTACCGCTGATTACTGCTTACTGCGACCTTTTAATCCGTGATTACGAGTTGCGCGTTGCAATCCAGGCGGCTTATCTCCGGTCAAATGGAGATAGTGAATACTCGAAGTACGAAGCTTTCTTAGAGAAGCAGGCTATAAAAGACACGGAATGGTGGGTGCTACGCCGTGCAGCAATGCTACTCTCCTCTCTTATCATATGTGTCTCCATCGGCTGTGTTGCTGCGTTCCAGTGGGACTCTCAATCTTCTATTGGTTTGCTCTGGCGGCTTCCGATAGTAACTGCTTTTGTCGGTTCGATTGCGGTAATTCGGATTCAGCTTCTATATGCAGCTAAGCGCCAGAGTATATTGCAAGCACCCTTGGAGGAATAAGCTGCCTCTGTAGCAGCTCTGTGATCGCAGAGTAGAGCACATACTCTGAAACAGGCGATCACATCTATGTTCTCAAAGAGATGGCTGTTTTAGCTAAGAGGCGATTTTCCATATGAAAGGCTATGCCACCGCCATCTGCTGTTCGAGCTTAGCCATCCAAGGCTCGCGGCCATAGATACCCGCTTTGAGATCAGAAATGCGAAAGTCTTGGCCTAGCTCATCCCAAAAGACATGCTCTCCGCCCAACTCAACCGCTTCTAGCTGAGCCTCAGTCGCTTCGACTGGCACCCAGTCGTTGCCGTCATATCTCACCATCTCAAGCAGACGTACTGGCCAGATACCGGCAGAGCCATCGGCAAAATCCACCACTAATGCTTTCCGCTCACGGTCATAGTGAGCATTGATCGCTTTATTGCGCAGCATAATATTTTTCGGCTCCTACTCTCAGCATCTCTAGATTATCACTGCAAAGCTTAAGTGCTCGCTTGGTGTGCTTTGCTGTCGTCTTCATCCGCTCGTCCTTGGCTGGTCGCATCTCGATGGGTTCAGAGCCAGATACATCCACCTTCACTTCCAAAGAGCGGTCTTTAGTGACAACGTGAACGTGTATCGGTGGATGGTCACCGGGGTAAACCAGAATGCGAATGTCGCCTGTTTGTAAAAGTGTCGGCACTATAGTCGAAACGTCTGATCAGCGGACATTCTTAAAGGACTAGAAGCTTACAGAATAGCGGCATAGAGGTCTATTGTCGAAATGACGACGAAGCTTTTAGTCAAACTTTTTGCAAGGCCAAAAGAACGGCAATTATTTGGGGTCTAAACGGCGGATGAGATGGCGATCACGACCCGTTGCACCTCTACAGTCCGGCGATCGCTCAAAAAGCGGGAGCTAGAAATCGAGATGCTTTAGTGGGGCTTTTTAGCTCAATAGCCTGATCCATAAAGAAATCGGTCGTTTTTTTAGTGGTTAGCTTGTACTATTTGAGCGCGCCGCCGGTATCCGATACATAGGCGTATTATGAGAAAGATTGAATGCCCACTGCGCTAACAGCGGGACTTTCAGCAGCTCCCTTAAACACCAAGGTACTATGCCTACCTCTCAAAGCTTACAGCCAGATAATTCGCCACCGCCACCAAAAGCAGGCGATCGCATCACGGTCACCTACGCAGACCATGACTTTGAGGTCATCGTCATCGACCCAAATGCTTTAGGCAAAGGCCAACCCTCCTTCGGACTGGGTTTCAACATGGCTCAGAAGTACATTGGCATCCCACAGCAGACGCTGACCGACAGGGTAACCGGAAAAGGGGTAGACAAGTACCTAGAGAACCCATCTGGCAAGGCATTCAGGGTAACCGGAATCCTTGGCACGGATGGAAATAATTACACCGTCGTCGAGGCGGGCGACTGGTTTGATTTGGCGACTGACATCCTCGTTAACCCCGGTAAAACTCGCAAGGCTACCAAAGAAAAGGTCTCAAATTTTCTACGATGGTTTGCGATCACCGGCTTCTATGCGTCAGCGAATGTCGCGCTCAAAGGCACGTTCACATCAAAAGACGAACGGGCGACGCAGCGGTGGATTAGAGCGCGTGAGTCAGGAAAGCCTACCCGCAAAAACTACACCGACATTCTTCACGACACGGGTGCTCAGAGCAGAGACTACGCCGATAGAACGAATCAGGTCTACATCGGTTTGTTTGGCCTGAAGGCTGACGCGATGAAGCAGAAGTGGGAACTTATGCGCGGCGATGCCAAAATTGCCCGCAACTACATCTCTGAGGAAAAGGGACTAGAGGCAGTGAAATTCTGCGAGGATATGGTTACGCGGCTCTATACAGACGATATGGATTATGCCCATGAGACGGCCATACAACTTACGGTAATCAAATACGATCTGCGTCGTTAAGAGCAGCCTATTTGACCGAGGGATAGATGCGATCACCCTGGCAACTAAGACCTCTAGCCAGAAGACTTCACTCCGCCCCTACCCTGCCAATCGCTCTAGTTATCGTCGTGTACTCCTTCTATAGGTGTCGTAATCTCAGATGAAAAGATTACGACACCTATAGAAGGAGCTGTAGGGCTTGCTCATATCCAAGTTGCGATATGGCCATCTTCTCGGCCCAGTCCACGCCATCACGATAATATGTTGACGATGTTGAATGAAAATCATCCAATGTATTTTGTTTCCAACAGTTAAAAAGTACAGCATGTAAACATGTAAATATGAAAAATACTTTAATAGTTTGCTTGCTTTCAAACAAGGGTGGTTCAGGTAAGACAACGCTCAGTACTGCTGTAGCAGGCGAACTACATCGTCGAAAGCTCAGTGGCCTGTTGATAGATCTCGATCCACAGGGCAGCGCTAGCCGATGGCACCAGCAACGCGACGATAAAGAACCGGGTGTAATACCTGCGCAAGCACATCAGTTACCCGGCATCGTCGAGCGAGCCAATGAAGCCGAAGCGGATTTTCTAATTATTGATACACCCCCCCATAGCGATTCGGCATCGCTCGCAGCGGCCAGAGTCGCCGATGTGATTCTGGCACCCGCTAGACCTGGGCTAGCGGATGTCGCAGCGCTTGAATTTACAAAAGACCTTATTGCGATCGCCAAAAAATTAGATAGCGCTTACGTTGTGATTAACGCGGCCCCTCATGCAGCAGCGGCCACAGAAGCAAAACAGGCAATCATAGCTAGCTATCACATGGATATTTGCCCGGTGCCCCTGGCTCAGCGCATCGCTTACAGTCATGCCTTCACTGCCGGTCTATCTCCTAGTGAATACGACCCATCATCAAAAGCTGGTGCTGAAGTCAAAAAGCTAGTTACTTGGCTTCTGAAAACATCAAAACATGCTGTTAAATAAACACGTTTACATGTAAACATATAAAACACCAAGATATAAAACGATTAAACTATTAAAGTTAAAAACTTTGAAACATGGCAGCACCGAAGAAAAAATCCTTGATTGATGCAGTAGCACCCTCGACACCGGCTAGTCTGCCAGAATCAAAAGAGCAGTCCGTGCCCGCGCTGAGCAGTACAAAAAAGCGTCCACCCAGTAGGAAAGGGAAAAGCTTTGTCGGCGGTTACTTCGATCCAGCCGCCGCTAAAGAGCTAAAGAAGTTGGCGATTGATTTAGACATCAGCCAGGAGGCCGCGATCGCACAAGCTCTGAACATGCTGCTAGCAAGTCACGGTAAGCCACCCGTTTTTTAGAGTTCACACGAGGCTACTGCTACCAAGTGATGCCCGACTGATCGCGGCTATCGTGAACGACACGCAAAATCAGCAGCTCGCTAGCATCAGTTTTGTAATAAACTAGGTGTGCCCCTTTCGGCCTGCCTAAATGGTATCGACGATAGGTTGCTGGTAATCCTTCAACCTGTTTCCCAATCATGGGAGAGCTTCGCAGACGTAGCAAAGCATCGTTAATCCGCTTCTGATAAATAGGCCACTGTTCTAACCCGAACCGCTCAATGGTAAAGGCTTGAATGTCTGCTAAATCAGAGCGAGCTTGTTGAGTGAGCGATAATTTAAGCAAGCGGCAACGCGATACTATCGCGGTCGATTAGCCCTGCCTTCAGTTTTTCAGCAGAAAGGCTGTCTATGTCAGCCCAGAAAGCATTCCTACCGACTTCTGTTTCTAGGTTGATATCAGTGGCTACTATTCCGCTGCCTTCACCTTTTTCGATAATTTCAGTTTGTAGCCACGATAGCTGCGTTGCCTGCAAATTCTGTAAGACCTCGATGGCCTGATTTACCACATCATCAGCCGTTTTCCCAGCCGCGATCGCCTGCTGAACAAAAGCAGTGGATTGAGGACTCAGAGAAATTTTGACTGAAGTAGTTTGCATGGGCCAATTATAGCCGAATTCGGCTAGTGAGTAGCTCCTGTTTTTGTAGGAAAACCGACTGTTCACGCATACGCTTAGCTCGATCCAGAAGCCCGCGCCATCCTATCAAGTTGCCGTTCAGCCTCAGCGATTAGGATCGGATCGCCTGAGGCTACCCACTCGTGCAACTGTGTCACATACTCAGCTTGAGAGCGCAGCCGCTTCTCTATCTGGAACTGCTTCTGATTAGCCTCTACTTGTTCGCGATGCTTGCTATTAGCAACCTGTAGCGCCCACTGAATGTTTAAGGAAAGCTGCTCAGGTGGTTGTGTCCTTTCAACCGGCTGACTGTTTTGTTCTGCTTCTATTGGGCTGAAAGCTGCGTCAGATGGTCTATTACGGCCTAATACCTGCTTTTGACTACTTTCTGAGCCAGTCAGCTCACCAGAACCCTTGCTAGATGGCTTATTACGGCCATTGCCCCCTAATAAGCTTGTGTCTTTTGAAGAGGCTTCTGCGCCCACAGCGCAAGCAGCCTCTTCTCCTAGCTGAAGGATTTGGGGGTTTGGGCGGGATCTCATAGCCTGCCATTGCTGCTTACTGATGTGAACGGGATGCCAGAGGTCTTTATTGCGATACAGCGTCTCCCCTGAGATGTGGCATGAGCAGAGTAGGTTAAAGCGGGGTGTGATGCCGTCTGGGAAGGTGCCCTGCTGACAGAGTTCGACAATGACTTGTTGAATGTGCTCACGAGCTTCAGCGGCTTGCTGTTCGTTCCAAGTTGGCCCTTGTTTCGCTTTGAATGCTTTGCCAGTGGCATAGGGAAAGTAGCGATCTTTAGTCTCAATTGACTGAGCCCATTCCTTCGCTTTTCTTTCTATGTCTTTTTGATGACCACAGTAGTCTTCAAACCCCGGTAGCGCTTTTGCTACCTTTACGATGTCATCTACGAGTGCTTTGCCGTTTAGCGGAGCTTCAGCGCCGATGATATGGCCGAAGATGTAAGAGCGCATCGTGATGCGACCCAGAATGTGATTTGTTTGGCCAGGGCCAGACCAGCCCGGTTCTATCTCAGCATTTAAATCGTTAAGGAATTTCTGAGCTTTACCCGTGACCCGGTAGGCTTTGCGTTTCGCTTGGCGGATAGTTTGCTCTAAGACGGGGACAGTGATATCGTTATGCGCTGCCGCGCGCTGCCACTGACGGACGAACGCTTGATGAGAGCTAGCAATAGGCTGTAAGTCATTGTTAAGTAGGTAGGAGCCTTGCTGAAGGGGTAGGCGGTGGCCATTGAACAGGCTGTAGCTACCGTCAGGCGAGAAGGGTTTGCGGTTAGGAAAGACCTCTAGCCAGCCAGGGATGATTTTGAAACCTGCGTTCTCTAGTAGGGTCGCAATGGCGATCGCGAGCTGCCAGGAGGGTAAGGGTTTATCGAAGGGCAGGTAGATGTGTAGCCCTTCGCTATCTGAGCTAGTTATAGAGATATGGTCAACGAGGCCGAGCGGTTCAAGCGCTTCGCAGATGCGGTCTAGGGCGAGCGGGTCGCGGCGAGGATGGTAGGGACTACCCCGGTCGATGTCGAGGAGGCCGTAGGCAGTTTTGGGGCCGAGGCGAACGCCATAGAGGTAAGTGGCCTGATTGATAATCCGGTCAGAGAGGGGATGGCTGGTTTCAGTTTTCCAGTCGGGTTTGGTACCGGGGTCGGGATGAGAAGCGTAGAGGTAGTCGAAGCGGTGGGGCCAGAGGTCGAGGAATTCGTTGAGTGTTTCCTCAACGTAAATGAAGAGAGGTGTGGATCGCTTCTTCGTGGTGGAAGCGGTGCGATTCCCTCGGCAGGCTTCGCCATCGCGCTTTGTGTCAAATTGTTTGGAACTCTGCGATGGGCTGAGATGGCTGTCTGATGTGTGTTCTAGAGAACGTAGATCGGCTCTATCACTGGACTGCTGCCGCAGCCCGCTAAAATCGGGTAACATGATTCATATATGCCCCCGCCCAGGGAAGCATTGGTGAATCCCATCGGTTTCTGTCGAAAATCAATAGCTGCATTCCGTCCAAGAAGCACAGTTATTAGATTTTGAAGCCCGTGGGTTTTGCTTTTTTAAAGCGGTTTAGACTTTTTAGTCTGAGCCGCTTTTCGTTGTCTGTTTTTCCATCTGGATTGATGTACGATCACCGCCCCTTGTCTCTCCTGGTGGTTGATAGCTTGGAGGTAGTTGGTGATTTGCAACAGCGTGAGCTGCAAGTAATCGTTCAACGTAAGTGCTGAACGATTTAACACCTGATTTATTGCTCAGATGATCTATGGCATTCAGTAGCTCCTCATCTATAGAGATGGTTCTTCGCTTTCGCGGCATGTCTGGGTAAGTCAATGCATATTCCCCTCCACAATCGCATACCGCGCACTTTACTAATCAAAGTGCGTTTTTTGATTTATGACTGTATCTGCAAGATAACTTAAAATACTCATCTTTGAGAATAAAAAATATTATCAAAACGCGCACTTTGATCTACAGTTAGCACATGGCAAACGGGATAAATTTCTTAACACTCGTTAACGCCTTGGTTCTGACTCAACCGATTGTTGAGCCTCACTCTCGTCTAATCTGAGTCAGAAGTAAGCAACGCCATACACCCCAACGTTTCTAGGTGCTTGCATGGCAACTACTCTCAAACAAAGACAGGTGACAAACTCGACCGCTCAAACGGCTAGAGCGACCGTCCTGATTGATTTAGGCAACGGTGACGTAAACGCAATGTGCCGGATGCCCGGTACGCAGAAATGGGTCACCGCTCAATTCCCTTCTCACGTCACCCTCACGCCCGACTCAAACAGTGACTGCCTCACCCTGGCGACTGCCCAAGGCTTCAAAAACTTCTTAGTCGGCAGGCCAGCGCAAGCTCATCCCTGCTCGCGCACCGGCAGCAGCGCCGAGGGCAAAGTAACCAACGCCCGCGCCCTGCTAATTCACGCGCTGCGTCAGATGATTGGCTTCAGCACCGACACCATCCACGCCGATGTCATTTTCACCAGCCCATCCGTCAAAGCCTATGGCCCGCAGATCGCCGAGCAACTGACGGGTAAACACTCAGTCGGCATTCCCGCCGATGCTGAGGTGATCGAATCACGCGCTACCACGCACAGCGTCACCGTCCACACGGCTATCCCGCAGCTCGAAGGCTACCAAGCGTTCAAACACATTCAGAGCAAAGTCAAAGGCCATGCCACCATCATCGACATCGGCAACCGCACCATCCTGTTGACCCAGGTAAGCGAAACCGGACGTATTCTCAAACGCCGCGCCTTTGATGCTTGCGGTGTGTACAGCCTAGCCGAGCGCATCGTCTACCGCGACAGCTTAGCGCCCAGGCTCAAGACCCCTAGCCCTCAGAGCATCATCAACTATTTGCTAGACCAAGCGCATGGTGCTGAAGTCATCGAGCAGATTGCCCCTGACGTTGCCGCCTGTATGGGTGAGGTTGTTGCCGCCATCGACGACGCCTATGTATAGAATTGGAGAAATTTTGACAGATAAGGCTGAATCGACTGGTATGAGAAGGGTTGAGGCTCTAAGGTTTGCTTATTACTCAAATCAGATGCCAGTACATATGTTTCATTAAAAGGCTGAAAGCTTTCCTG
>JBBSNR010000105.1:0-8832 GCA_038260635.1 Phormidesmidales cyanobacterium | reverse complement strand
GAGGGTCTCGTTAATTCTCTCTTCCAAATTATTCAAATTTCTAGGTGCTACTCCTCGCCTCCAGTAAGGTCGCCGTGGCAACCGCTCCCTTCAGCGCCTAATGAATATAACGCTCCTCGTAGGACAGTGTCAACCTGAATTTCGAGAAAAAGTCAAAAACGTCTGTATTCCTCATCACACATAGGTTTCAAAACTTCACAAATACGCTTGGTCAGTTTTTGGGCTGACAGGCTTCAGATTTTTCTCGGGCTTTTTAGGTTGGCGCTGGGGATAACACTGTATAAGGTGTTGAAAGTGTATTTGGGAATGCGCGGTGAATTTTCAGTCTGTGATTGCTACGTTGAATGCGTTTTGGGCTGAGCGGGGGTGTGTGATTATGCAGCCCTACGATACGGAGAAAGGGGCGGGAACGAAAAGTCCTCATACGTTTTTGCGGGCAATTGGACCGGAGCCCTGGTCGGTAGCTTATGTTGAGCCTTGCAGAAGACCGGCTGATGGTCGATATGGGGAGAATCCTAATCGGTACCAGCACTATTTTCAGTATCAGGTGCTGATTAAGCCTTCGCCTAGCAACATTCAGGAGTTGTATCTGGAGTCGCTGAGGGCACTGGGAATTATGCCTGAAAACCACGACGTGAGATTTGTGGAGGATAACTGGGAGGATGCAGCAGTTGGTGCATGGGGCGTGGGCTGGGAAGTTTGGCTAGATGGCATGGAGGTGACGCAGTTCACTTACTTCCAGCAGTGTGGCGGGCTAGATTGCCGTCCGGTCTCGATCGAGATTACCTACGGGCTGGAGCGGCTGACGATGTATCTGCAAGAAGTAGATGCTATAGCCAAGATTCAGTGGAATGATCAGCTGACCTATGGCGATATCTATATGCAGGCAGAGATTGAGAACTCGACGTATAACTTTGAAGCTTCTAGTTCGGAGCTGCTGTTTAAGCTATTTGAGCTGTATCAGCAGGAGGCAGAGCAGTTGATGGCGAGAGAACTGGTGTTGCCAAGCTATGACTATGTGCTGAAGTGCTCCCACGCCTTTAACTTGCTGGATGCGCGAGGCGTGGTTTCGGTCACTGAGCGGACGCGCTACATTCGTCAGGTGCGTGAGCTAGCGCGGAAAGTAGCTCAGCTGTATTTGGAGCAAAGAGAGAAGTTAGGATTTCCGTTGCTGGCACAGTCGGTTGAAACCTCAAAAAAACCGAAGGTGTTACAGGCTTAGATGGTCTCATGCTGGGCGTTTTGGTGTTAATAAGGATAGGGATTGTGGGTGTAGCTTTAAGAGGGTATCTAGAGCCAATCGCCAGCTGGTTTGAGCAGTTTGATTTGCCTGAGCCGATTGTGCATTGGGGTCATCCGGTGATGATGGCAATTGTGGTGTTTGTGATGGGTGGGTTTGCAGCCTACGCCGGTTGGCAGGGTCGGCTGGCCACGGATACAGGCGTTGCCATTGAACAAAAGCAGAACCACGCGAAAATTGCGCCGCTGATGTATCTCTTTATCGTGTTAGGTGCGACGGGCGGTATTTTGTCACTGGTGATGCAGGGTGAGCCGATCTTTGAGAGTCCGCATTTTTGGACGGGAATGGGGGCGATCGCGCTCCTCACCACCAACGCAATCATCGCCGCAACCAAATTTGGCAAAGGCAACGAAGCCCTGAGATCGGCTCATGCTTACATTGGCAGTACCGCCTTGGTTTTACTGATAGTCCACGCTTTCTTTGGCATTCAACTGGGCCTTTCTATTTAGGGCTTATACAGAGATAGCGATCACTCTCTAATGGGCTCCCTAAGCCAGGCAAAGCAGTGGAATTGAAGCATGGCAACTTGGGGAGTAGTGATCATCAGCTGGGCCTATTTATGGGGGCTGCTGGCGACGGGGATCACTGACGCGCGTGTTTTCGGCGTGTCTGTAGTGGGCTGTGTGATTTTGCTACTAGGCCTCGTTAGTGGATGGGTGGTGCCTCAGTTTTGGCGGCTAGGGCCGACGGCTCGCCAGTGGTGGATAGCGGGTTTGATTGCGCTGGTAAGTGCTAGCTACTGTATTGGGCGATCGCCTCACCCCGAGCCGAACGACGTTAGCCGATTTAGCTCCCAGCAGGAGCAGCGGGTACTAGGGCAGGTTATCGACATGCCACAGAAAACTCGTCAGCAAAAGGAGCGATTTTTCTTACAGGCTCAGTCAATCCGAGGCGTCGGAGATCAGAACTTTGGGGAAATGCCTCGCGGCGTCAGGGGGAAACTGTATGTGACGGCGACCCCATCAGAAAAGCGTGAGCCGCTGTATCCGGGCCAGCTCGTGGAGCTAAAAGGAGAAGTGTATGCGCTCGACGATGCGCGGGATACGGATAAATCTAGCTTTGGAGATTATCTGGCTAAGCAAGGATGTTTCGCTGGATTTAGAACCCATTGGGTAGAGGTTCTGCCTGATCAGACGCCGCCGCGTTGGGCACTGTGGCGATTGAGGCAGCGCATTGTCTCAGCCCAGGGGCGCTGGCTAGGAGACCCAGCGGGCAATTTGCTAAGTGCGATGACACTGGGCCGAAAGGCTGTGGATCTGCCCTATGGCGTGAGGGATAGTTTTATTCAGGCAGGCTTAGCTCATACCCTGGCTGCATCGGGATTTCATGTGTCTTTAATACTGGGTTTGGTGTTGGGCGCTCTGCGATCGCGCCGACCTCAGACTCAGGCGATCGCTGGCTTCATATCTCTGGCTATCTACGTCGGACTCACCGGATTGCAACCTAGTGTCGTCCGAGCTTCTGTCATGGGCGCAGGAGCCTTGACGGGTCTCGCCTTGCAGCGCAAAATCAAGCCTTTGGGCTGTTTGCTGATGGCAGCGAATTTGATTTTGCTGTGCAATCCGCAGTGGATTTGGGACGTGGGCTTTCAACTCAGCGCAATGGCGACTTTGGGGCTGATTTTGACTGTACCAAAGCTAATGGAATGGTTAGATTGGCTGCCGATCAATATAGCTACGGTATTAGCCGTGCCAATGGCGGCGTACTTCTGGACGATTCCGCTACAGCTACACTATTTCGAGGTGTTGCCTTCGTACAGCATCTTGCTGAATATGATTGCGACGCCGCTGGTAGTGCTAATTAGTATGGGTGGATTTGTGAGTGCGATCGCGGCGATCATCTGGCCGGTGGTGGGAAGTGCGATCGCATCCAACCTCTACTACCCTATTCAGCTACTCATCTGGCTAGTAGAAAAATTCAATCAGCTACCAGGTAACTCAGTCGCCTCTGAAGGATTCACCGTAGCGCAGGTAGTGGCAACCTATAGTGTGTATGCAGCCATCTGCATCTGGCTGTGGCAACGGCAAAAGGCGGGCAGCGCCATAGATTTGGCCCAGATTAGCCGGTGAATAGGTGTAAGATATAAGCCATCAGTCTACACTTTTGGAGAGGTGGCAGAGTGGTTGAATGCGGCAGTCTCGAAAACTGTTTTAGGGTCAAACCTAACGAGGGTTCGAATCCCTCCCTCTCCGTTTTTAGCAGCCCGTTTTGATGGCTAAAGCTTCTGCCCTCCCCTTTTCCGGGAATGGATCCTTATTTAGAAGGACTCACAACCTCTACAACCAGCAAAGGTGGATCCATAAATCCCTTGATCGCCATTTGATTGATATCAGCCATCTGCTCAATGTGACCCTCCGCCAAAACCGTCAAATCAGGCTGTCGGTTAACAGGCATTCCCAGAAAAGGAAATACCTCTATTTCTAACCTTTAAACCTTAATCCTTCTCACATCGACAAACTTAGAAAGCGCCATCAATAGCGAAAAAGCGCGATAAGCGTTTTCCTCAGTTTCTGGAGGCACCTCAATCAACTCTCCGTGCGTTAACTCGTAGCGATTATCCGTACCATCGTCATAGGCCAGATAATCTTCAAAATTCAGAAGTCCAACTTTTGCCTGGGTCATGAGCTGAGGCCCCACATGCTTCGTGAATCCAGTGTATTAAGAGGGTCAGTGTATCCATCGGTTAAGGTAACCAAAAATTTGGTAGAAGCTGTTGCCGTACATCGCGAATCGTTTTATTGATCGCGCGGGCCGCTTGGATATGTGGTTCATCAGGCACGATAGGGACGATATCGGCCAATTGTCCAGAGCCAAACTGCCTGACAACTTGATTGGCGGCTTCTAGTCCAGTTACGTAAGCTTTCTCTTGAGACCAGGAGCCGTGGCGAGTCACGATCCAATCACCGCTCATAAAAACGTTGCTGAAGCTGGTGGTTCCGGGTAGCAAATAGCGGTAGCTGCCGGGAGCGAAGTGACTGACGCCCTGACGGATACGGATGACGCTATGGTCCGTCACTTTGGCACTGCCAAAATCTGGAATGCAGCCTGCCAAGTCTTTTTGTACGAGTGGAATCACTTGCTCGTCGCTGAGGTTTAGCAGTTGATTGGCGTGATAATAATTGACTTCAACGACGGTGCCAGGTTCGTCTTCGTACTCATCATGGAGAGCGTTGAGATTGAAGAACGTCCAGCCGGTGGTTTCATGAAAGCCGAAGCAGGCGTTAGAGGGTAAGGGGATATCAATTTTGCGGTCGAACCAGAGGCGGGCCGCGAGCACGTCTATGCCGTTCAGGTTGCTAAGGTTGCGAAATTCGGGGCGACTACGCAACACCGCACTCTGCGCCACAATCTTTTTCATCCCGGTGATTCCCACCGAAAAAATCACCGCATCTGCTTCAAATACTTGGTCATCACAGATAACCGCATCAATCTCGTTATCCGCACCGACTCGTACATCTGTCACCCGATGATTGGCCAAAATACGCCCGCTCGCTTTCTCTATCTGCTCGACCCAGGGGCGAAAAATCATCTCGCCGACGGTGCCCCGACACCAGCGCACGTCAAAATCTGGCTGGTGGGCGAGGATGAAGTAGTACAGCATTCCCAAAGCCGCTGCCGCTGAACACTGCTCGCCAGGGGCAAATAGACCTACCAGCAGCATCGGCTCAAACGACTCTTTGTAAAGCCGCTCTGAAACGCCAAATTGCTTGAACAGCTCACGGGCAGTGACGCAGTCATAGCGCTGCCAAGCCTCGTCAGAGTTATCAAAATCTACCAGAGCATAGAGCAGCGGCAAAGCAGAAAGCCGGTCTATGAGAGGCATTCGCTTGAACTGCGTATAGATGAAAGTGCCTAAGGGCGTCGGTAGATAGGGCTGACGCTGAAAAATAGGTGACTCTACTTCTAGGCCCGCCGGGGAGTATTGCGATGAGCGCGTGTAAGGTGTGAAAGGCTGAATGCCCAGCTCATCGGTCAGAGCAAAAATATTGCTGTAGGGATACCAAAAGCCGTGAATGCCCGCTTCGACCGACCGGCCTTTTTCGGTTTGCCAGCCAGCCACCAAGCCACCGGGATGAGCCCCTGCCTCTAACAGAGTGACTTCGTAGCCCTGTTTGGACAGATGATGAGCAGCGCCCAACCCCGCCCAGCCAGCACCAACGACAACAATCTTTTTCTGTGAAAGAGGCTGTGGCATAGTTAAGTCAATGGAAAAACCAAAGGATGAAATTTGCGGGGATCGGTCATCTGAGAAAAAAAGCCACGGAACTCTCCGTGGCTTCAACTTGTGCATTCACTTGTATTAGCAGCTAGCTCTGCCTGCTAATCATTGGCGCTATTTCGCACCAGCCAGGGCAGGTTCACGTTCGGGCAGCGCCACTATTTCGCCTTCTTTGTCGATATCGAAGACCACTGTGTCACCGTCTTTCAGGGTGCCTGCCAAAATTGCTTCGGCCAGGTGGTCTTCAACCAGGCGGGAGATGGCCCGACGCAGCGGTCTAGCACCGTAGCGCTGATCGTAGCCTTCGTCTACCAGACGATCTTTAAAGGCATCAGTGAGCTTGAAGGAAAGGTTGCGATCGCTCAACCGCTGAGTCACCTGCTTCAGCAAGATTTCAGAAATTTCCTTAACTTCGTCCTTAGTGAGCTGACGGAAGACGATGATTTCATCGATCCGGTTGATCATCTCAGGTCGGAAGAACTGCTTCATTTCCTCATTCACCAGGTTGCGAATGTTGTTATAGCGGCTGGTCATACCGTCATCACCAGAGAGCTCAAAGCCTAAGCCACCGCCACCTTTTTCGATCACTTTGGAGCCGATGTTAGAGGTCATGATGATCAGCGTATTTTTGAAGCTGACTTCACGGCCCTTAGAATCGGACAGATGGCCTTCGTCTAATACCTGTAGCAAGATATTGAACACATCGGGGTGAGCCTTCTCGATTTCATCCATTAGAATGACACTGTAAGGCTTGCGGCGTACCGCTTCAGTAAGCTGACCGCCCTCGTCATAGCCGACAAATCCTGGCGGAGAACCAATCAGCTTGGAGACCGTATGAGACT
Organism: Phormidesmidales cyanobacterium; assembly: GCA_038260635.1. Classification (GTDB taxonomy): domain Bacteria; phylum Cyanobacteriota; class Cyanobacteriia; order Phormidesmidales; family Phormidesmidaceae; genus Phormidesmis. Next base: position 2,471 of record JBBSNR010000105.1, on the reverse strand, counting down.
CCATGAATTCGGACATATCCAGACGAATCATCGATTCTTCAGAGCCGAATACCGACTGGGCAAGGGCTTTAGCTAGCTCAGTTTTACCAACCCCAGTGGGGCCAGAGAAGACCAGGCTGGCGATGGGCCGATCCATGCCCCGCAGACCCACACGGGCACGACGGATGGCCTTAGACACAGCTGTTACAGCTTCGTTTTGACCCACAACCCGCTCGTGCAGGGTGTCTTCTAAATGCATCATCGTTGCCGATTCGGTTTCGGTAATAGCGTTGACAGGGACGCCCGTCCAGGAAGAAACGATATCAGCAATGTCTTCATCGCTGACCTGAGGAATCTGAGTAATCTTGACATCGCCTTCTAAGGTGTCTTGAATCTTATCGGTCAAAGACGCCTCAGTTTCTCTCAGCGTAGCGGCTTGGTCAAAGTCCTGATGCTGAACCGCTTCGATAATGTCTTTTTGCACCTGCCGCAGTTCACTCCGCAGTTCGCTAGCCGGAATGATTTTGGAATAGCGCAACCGGACTCGCGAACCGGCTTCGTCAATCAGATCGATAGCTTTATCAGGCAGGTGACGGTCGGTAATGTATCGATCACTCAGTGCCGCTGCCGCCTCTACCGCTTCATCTGTGATATTGAGACGGTGGAACTGCTCATAGCGACTGCGCAAGCCGTAGAGAATTTCTACCGTGTCTTCTACTGAAGGCGGCTCGATCATCACCGGCTGAAAGCGCCGCTCTAAGGCCGCATCTCTCTCAATGTACTTGCGGTACTCATCGAGCGTGGTTGCGCCGATGCACTGCATTTCGCCTCGCGCTAGGGCAGGTTTCAGCAGGTTGGCCGCGTCCATGCCGCCCTCTAGAGAACCCGCTCCGACCAGCGTGTGGATTTCGTCAATCACCAGGATCACGTCTTCAGACTTGCGCACTTCGTCAATTACCTGAGTAATGCGCTCTTCAAAATCGCCTCGGAAGCGGGTGCCGGAAACCAATAAACCCATGTCCAGGCTAATTACCCGGCGATCGATCAGGGCTTCGGGCACGTCTTGATTGACGATGCGCTGGGCCAAGCCCTCGGCGATCGCCGTTTTACCCACACCCGGCTCGCCCACCAGCACCGGATTATTTTTCGTCCGGCGGCCTAAGACCTGCACCACTCGCTCAATTTCTTTGTGGCGACCGATCACCGGGTCTAGCTTGCCTTCAGCCGCTACCGCAGTCAGGTCGGTGCCATATTCAGTCAGAACGCTGCCGTCCTTCTTACGGTCGGCCTTGTTGGTCGCACCCACCCGCCCAGATGGTACTGGCGTGCTTTCACCGATCACGCGCACCAGCTGCACTCGAATCTTCTCGGGATCGACACCAAGGTTGGCAATTACCCGGTAGGCCACGCTTTCCGAATTTTGCGTCAGGCTCAGCAGCAAATGCTCAGGTTCAATGTAGGGGTGGTCAAGCTTGCGGGCTTCTTGAAAAGCCTGCTCAAAAACCTGCTTAACCTTTGGAGTAAAGGGAATTTCTACTGGACCATTGCCCGATCCCCGGCCAATGATTGATTCTACTTCGGTGCGAGCGTTAGCCAAGTTAATGCCAAATTCGTTTAGCACCTTAGCCGCAATGCTGGTATTTTCTTTGATGATGCCGAGCAGCAGTTGCTCGCTGCCGACAAAGTTGTGACCCAGGCGACGGGCCTCCTCTTGCGCCTGCATGATGACCGCGATCGCTGTGTTTGTAAAATGCTCAAACATATTTGGAGAGGCCTCTAACCCAGTTTAATGGCTTAACGTACTACCCTAACGAGCTACGCCTAATTGCAAGTGACATAAGTCAAATACTAAAGGCATCTCGTCTGAGCAGACGGCTCATTTATCCGCGCTTTTGTTCGTTAAGTTATTTGTCTACTTATGTCAATATACTTGCATCTCAGGTCTTCTGGCACTAGAGAGAGCCGTACCCAATGGCGTGTTTTCCGTAACACACACACTGAGCAGCGGATTTTAGCAGGATGCTCATTTATGAAACCAAAGATATAAACCTTAACAATTATCTCATATTTACCGAGCTGCAACAGGCTTGGATACAGACTCCACTGCTTTACTTTAAAGGCAGGCTCAAAACGCAACAACGGCCAGCGATTCAAAAGATCGCTGGCCGTTCAATGCCTGATGTGTGTCCAATCCTATCGTTCGCTGGAGAAAGGTACATCCAGACCGCTTACTGAGCGAGATCGGCCTGACAAATTCCTAATATTTCTTGATCCTGATCGCTGAGATTATCAATCCGGTGGAACCCTTCTAAACCGTAGGCTCCTGCCGCCTCACCCGCTACGAAAGAATCATCGACGGAGAGAGCAATGGAGTAGGGATGTACAGTCTGCTCGTAGCTGTCTACAACATTCACTGCCAGACTGTCAGGCGATATTTGGCCAGAGAAACAGTCAAATGAGGAACTCGGCTGGTAAAACGCGCCTACCGTCCG
>JBBSNR010000104.1:0-9021 GCA_038260635.1 Phormidesmidales cyanobacterium | reverse complement strand
TTTTCTCTTTGCCGGGAGCCTGGCATTCTTCAGCGGTATCTATCAAGTCTTAGCAGCTGCTAAAATCGCTTCTCGGTCTTATCCGCTGTCTTACTACATTCTGCATATTCTCTTTTTACCCTTCTATGTGACGCTGAAGAATTCGATTGCCGTCGTCGCCATCTACGACTACTTAAAAGGAAATCATGCTTGGATAGTCACTTCGCGCGATGTTAAAGCTCAGAAGCGGTATCGCTTTAAGCGAGGATAGAGGCAGCGTTGATGATGAGATGAGATTCGTCAAAAGCCAGAAACTGCTAGAAGTAGCCAGCGTCAACACTCCTAAATGACTTTAGACTGAGGTTAAGCGATCGCACACCCAGCAGCCAAACCCATGCCCCCCTCCGCTGCCGAATCGACCCAATCTATCATCCACGAAGCGCAGCTAAACGGCGTTGTGTTTCCGCCTGGTGACCTCTATAGTGACGAACCGCAATTGGAATCGTATCTCCACTTACAGCAGATGGTGCTGCTGCTAAACTGCCTCGACTGGCTGTGGAAAGACCGCACCGACTACTTCTCAGCGGGCAATCTGACGGTTTACTACAGTCCGCGCCAGCGCAAGTCTGAAGACTTTAGAGGGCCAGACTTCTTCGTGGTGCTGGGCACAGAAAAGCGCCCTCGCAAAAGCTGGGTAGTTTGGGAAGAAGACGGCAAGTATCCAAATATCATCGTTGAGCTGCTTTCCGACTCAACGGCGAAGACAGATCGCGGGCTCAAGAAGCAGATCTACCAGGACATTTTCCGCACGCCCGACTACTTCTGGTTCGACCCCGATAGCCTGGAGCTTGAAGGCTTTCACCTAGTAGACGGAATATATCAGAGTCTCCGACCCAACCCGCAAGGCCATCTGTGGAGCCAGCAGTTAGGGCTATACCTGGGCGTACAGGCGCAGGCGCTACGATTTTTTACTACTGACGGCGAGCTGATTCCTTCTCCTAAAGAATCAGCAGAGACGGCGCAGTCAGAGGCTACAGAAGCAAAGCGACAGGCAGAAACCGAACGGCAGCGGCGTGAAATATTAGCGGCTAAGCTACGAGAGCTGGGCGTTAACCCAGACGAGCTGTAGTCCTTAACGGCCTATTCGCTTAAAACGCAGATTCTTTCTCTAGCAGTTCTTCAATGGTCAGATTAGGCTGAGCTTTGCCTTCAAAGACGCTGCCGATCTTTTTCTCTGTGAAGTGATCGAGAGCGATCGCATAGGCCTCATTGGGCAGCGGCTCATAGCCGACATCATCCACTACCGTACGCGCATTCGCCAAATAGTATTCAATAAAAGCGCCCAGCGCTGGATTTTCTTCTATGGAGTTGGCGTTGACGTAGATGAACAGTGGCCTGGAGAGGGGCTGATACTCGGTAGCGCGGATGGTTTCGCCCGAGGGCTCAACCGGACCACTGCCGCTATCGACGGCTAGCGCGTTCAGGTCATTTTGGGCATCTCGGTAATAGGCATAGCCAAAGTAGCCCAAGGCATTAACGTCAGATTTGACGCCTTCGACGAGTTCATCGTCATCTTCGCTAGCGGTGTAGTCATTGCGGCTAGCGCCGTCTTCACCCACGACCACCTCAGTAAAGTAGTCAAACGTACCTGAGTCTTTACCGGGGCCGTACAGATTAACCGGTTCGTCGGGCCAGTCGGGGCGAATCTGGTTCCAGCGAGTGATGGTGCCCTCCGCAGCGGGTTCCCACAGGGCTTTGAGTTCCGCTAAGGTAATGTCTTGCGCCCAGGTGTTTTCACCATTTACCACCACAGTTAGGGCATCGAAGGCAACTGGCAGCTCGACATACTGGATGCCATTACTTTTGCAAGTGTCCATCTCAGCTTGAGTGATCGGGCGAGAGGCGTCGCTGATGTCGGTTGCACCTGCGCAAAACTTTTCAAAGCCGCCACCTGTGCCGGAGAAAGCAACCGAAACTTCTGGACTGTCCGGCTTTTCTTGCTTGAACCGACCTGCCATCTCAGAGGTGATGGGGTAGACCGTACTGGATCCATCGATACTGATCGGGGCGCTGCTGGCGATCGCCTCCAAATCAGGCGGCGCACTGTCTACCAGCGGTGTCGTCGAAGGCGCAGAACAGCTAACGGCCATAGTCAAGACACTGACACTAATGCCAAGCTTGCCTAAATTTCTCATGGTTACCACCCCTGCTTGCTGATCTTAGGTCTGGTCAGTTTTATACGGTCGAAAGATTTTCTCATCTCGACTTAGCCAGATCGTAAACGTCGCTTTTAGCAAGGCAACAAAGGCGTCACACAAGTTTTCAAAGCCGCTGCTAGAGAAAAACCAGTAGAAAGCTCTCTCTATCTAGCTTACAGCTATTTTGCTTACGGTGAAAAGAGTATGGAATGATACAAACATTGATTGCTTAGAGGCCGAATGGTGACTCAATGACTCAGCGTAAGCTTGATGCTGACCCCTTTGAGGTTGGGATGAGGATGCTGTCGTAGGTAGGTGCTAACGCAGTCTTGACAGGCGGGTAAGTAGCTAAACGCAGTGACCAGCTGTGACCAGCGAGGCGTGTGGCTAAAGGTAATGCCCGCTCGCTTAGCGGCCTGGCGACAGGCATTGTAGCTGCCATAGCGCTTGAGCAGGTCGGCCTTGGTAACCGGTGAGGGGCCAGCTAAAGGATCGGATAAAGACTCATCTGAGGGCGTTAGCATAGGCTGAGATGAGTCAGCCGCTAGCTGGTTGACCGCGCCCTGAGCCACGGTAAAGATAGCCGCCGCGTTTTCAATGTCTTGAGCGTGGTTGTCTTCTAGCTGTTTTAGGAGCTGATTGAGCTTTTGCTTGCCCATGAGGGTGGCGGGTTTAAGGCGATGTTAACAACTAGCGGTCTAACAGTGAGCGATTGATGGAAGCTTGATCGGTGTAGAGCTGGGGGCGATCGCGCTTGTCCTGCTCGTCTTCTAAATCATCGACAACCTCAGCCGGGTGAGACTGGTCGCGCAGGAGGCGGCTGTCATCATCTTTACTGTGCCACCACTGCATAAGCACTTTCACAGCCCTGATCAATTTCATAAAGCGTTGGGGCAATGAGACATATCCCCAGTGGTCTTTGGCCTCAGCTTCTGGGTCGCCAACGGCATCAAACGCCTCAGAGAGGGTGTCTAGCTGCGAGCCCATTTGCGCCATCTCACTGGCTAGCTGGGCAATGATGGTTTGTTTCTCTTGCAGCTGAGTCTGCTTTTGGGCTTGCAGCTGATCGATCAGGCCTTGGAAATGGGTAATGCGATCACGCAGCTCTAGCGTTTTATCCTTGTGCTCTGTATTTCTTCGCACTAGCTGGGCCCGGCTGCGATTGGTAAAAATCAGACAGTCTCGCATTTCCTGGTAAAGCGCATCTGCCTGCTCGCGCTCTAGCGTCTGCGTATCTTTAGGAAAGTCAGTTGCAGAGCGAAACCGAGCGGTGTCAGGAGATAAAGCGGCCATAGCCTGTGATCGGTGATAAAAATCTTCTTCTCCATGCTGACACTGCTCAATAGAAAACTCGTAGGGGAAAATCACCTACTAAAGTAAACTTGATAGATAATTTACCTCAGCTTTACTGTTGAGGTCGCCTTTATCAATCGGCTATTTCAGCGAATGGAAGCAACGTCGAGATTGCCCAGAACTGTTGGATCGCAGCAACGATACGATCTGGGAACAGAACAAAGATGCGCTGAGTGTGCTGTTCGATCTGCCGTTTGTTCCGGGCGTAGCTCATGCCGAGGGCCTGGCGCTGTTTCCTAGGGTACGACGAAGCCCTGATGGTGGTCTATGACTCGCCGAGTAGCGATCGCCGCCCCGATAAAAAGTCACTGTTTGCCGACGTTTTTCGCTTGCCTAGCTAAGGGTTCACTCTCTCCTTAATCCTTTTTAAGGTGAGCTAAAAAGACGCCGTAGGCCAGAATTCAGGATGAACAAATTGATAGCCGGTGCTTTTGAGCTTGGCATTGGAGACACGGATGTTGTAGGCGCGGTTACTGGGCTGGCTTTCATCCCATTGAACCGGAGCGAGATTTTGGCGATCGCACACGCTCCCAATCAGTTCTCTCGCCGTTAGAATTTCATCTTGAACAAGGTTGTAAATGCCCGCTAGCCGCTGCTGGCGCGCCCAGTCAATCGCCCCGACGATATCTTCTAAATGAACCCAGTTGCTGTACTCTGCGCCTTTGCCGGGCCGAGTGGTGCCCGCGACGCGCCCGTAAATGCTCTCAACGGTTCGCTCTGAGCCATAGATGCCGCCTAGCCGCAAAACGCAGATCTGGCGCTGGGGGCTGACGGCGGCTAATAGCGTTTGCTCAGTCGCTGCCAGAATTTCGCCCTTTTCGGTGGCGGGCGCTGACGGCATCATTTCGGTGACCCATGCGCCGTGATGCTGGCCGTAGACCGAATAGCTGCTGGTGTAGATTAGGTGCTGAATGTCTGTCTCAGGTAGAATATTAGCCAGAGTTTGAGCCGTTTTTAGATAGGTCTCTATGTAGCTAGTCCCTCGTTTTGGCCCGACGCACAGTAGCGCTGCCTGACGGTCTGAGAGGGCTGCCCGCAGCTGAGCGGTATCTGTGCCAGTGAGGACTTTTACCTGGTTTGCCACAGCTGAGAGTTCTGAGGTGCGATCGCTGCGAGTCGTGGTGGCCAGCACCTCTAAGCCTTGAGCTTGCCAGCGCCGAGCGACTGCCATACCCACATAGCCACAGCCAATAATGGCGACTTTCATCTTTGTCCCTGCCTCAGATTTTGTTGAACGTTCTAGCAGAATACGAGGTTTAGCGTTCTCTTTGTCCCTGCCTCTCAATCAAAGCCGACCGCTGGATGATAAGCAGCTCATAGCAGGGCATTAAGAATTTTCAATGGTTAATCCTGTCTAGATAGATAAAGAGGATGGTATATTTTATCTATTGAGTAACTCCCTGGTTCTCGTTTTTTCCATAGTCTTTTGTCTATTGCTGCAATAGTGCAATCAACGGTTTAGATTCGCCAATCGGCGCTTCAACTGGCATTGCGGCGAGGCTAGTGGCGATTTATCCTTTTATTTTGTTCACTTCCATGATCAACGCCAATGTTATTGCCCAAACAAGCTGGCTGATTCCTTGCTATCCCCTGCTTGGGGCTGTCGTCTCCATCTTTTGGTCACCTGCGCTGATCCGTCGCACGGGTCCCCGCCCGGTGGGGTATATCAACCTGGTGGCGACAATTTTTGCTCTGTTTCACAGCAGTTTGGCGCTGGCAGAGGTGTGGCACCGGCCCGCGCAGTATTTATCGCTGTCGTGGCTGCAAGTGGCCGATCTCAACCTGACTTTGCCACTGGAGCTGTCTGCGCTGACGCTGGGGGCAGCGGTTGTCATTGTGATTCTCAATCTGCTGGTGCAGATCTACACGGTGGGCTACCTGGAAATGGACTGGGGTTGGGGCCGCATGTACGCGCTGCTGGCTCTATTTGAGGCGGGTATGACGGCGTTGGTGCTGTGCGATTCGCTGTTCTTTAGCTACATTTTGCTAGAGATTTTGACGCTGGGAACCTACCTGATTGTTGGCTTCTGGTTTAACCAGTCGCTGGTGGTGACCGGGGCGCGAGATGCCTTTTTGACTAAGCGGGTGGGCGACCTGATTTTGCTGATGGGCGTGCTGGCACTCTATCCGCTGGCGGGCACCTGGAACTTTAGCGAACTGGCGCAGTGGGCGCAGGCGAATCCTTCTATCGGGCAGACGCAGACCCAGACCCTGGCTCTGATTGGCACGGCGCTGGTGGCTGGGCCAGTGAGTAAGTGCGCTCAGTTTCCGCTGCATTTGTGGCTAGACGAGGCGATGGAAGGCCCGCTACCCACTACCGTTTTGCGTAATTCGGTGGTGGTTGCAACGGGGGCCTGGGTGCTGGTGAAGCTGGAGCCGGTGGTCGCGCTGTCTCCCTGGGCTACGGGGTTGGTGATCGCCATCGGCACCGTCTCTGCTCTCGGCGGCACCCTGATTGCCGCTGCGCAAATTGACGCGAAGCGAGTGCTCTCATATTTAGCGAGTGCCTATATGGGGCTGATATTTATCGCCATTGGCACAGGGCAAACGACGGCGGCGCTGCTGCTGGTGCTCACCCATGCGGCGGCTACAGCTTTACTGCTGATGAGCGCTGGGGCTGTGTTCCTCAAGGTGATCACTCAAGATATTACTCAGATGGGCGGCCTCTGGAGCCGTCGCCCGATTACGGGGCTGTCATTTTTGGCGGGCGTTGTGGGGCTGGTAGCCGTGCCGCCTTTTGGCGGGTTTTGGTCGCTGATGGCGGTGCTCGAAGGGCTGCGGGCCGATGGCCGCTGGGGGCTAGTGCTGGTGGTATTGGTGACGAATGGCGTGGCAGGCTTTGCCCTGGTGCGGATGTTTGGCCTGATGTTTGCGGGCGATCGCACCCCAATGACCGCCCGCGCTCCCGAGCCCATCTGGCTGATGGTGCTGCCAATGACGGCGATGGCCGGATTAACTTTACATTTGCCCCTGGTGATTAGAAATCTGTCGCTGTTTCCGAGTGAGCTACAGCTGCACTGGTCGCTGGGCTGGATGCTGTTTTTGTCTAGCGTGGGCGGCATGGCGGCAGCTGGCTTCTTCTATATATTCAATCGGGTTAAAAGCCCGGCTGAGCTGCTGCCGCCCGTGCTTAATCGACTGCTGGCCTACGACTTTTATACGCCTAAGGTGTATCAGTTTACGGCGATCGCCGCTGTTGATCTCGTATCCAAACTCACCGACTGGCTAGACCGCTATGTAGTCGATGGATTGGTCAACTTTGTCGGGCTGTCGTCACTGTTTAGCGGTGAAGCGCTGAAGTACGCCAACAGCGGTCGGATGCAGGCATACGCGCTAACGATTGCGTTCTTTGTCGCGGCAATTAGTATCTACCTGGCGCTGATCTATCTGCCTGCCTAATGCCGGACTGTTCGTGTTGCAAACTCTTTCTCCCTCTAAAATCGTGCAAAAACCATGCTAAGTCCCCTCATTTGGCTCCCGACTATTGGCGGTTTGCTGCTTGCCTTTCTCCCTTTCAAGCTCACCGCGCGGCAGTCTCGAATCTCAGCGCTGACAGTTTCGAGCGTTGCGGTGCTGTGGACTATTTGGCTATTTACCCAGTTCGACCTGAGCGCGGCTGGATTCCAGATGCGAGAGTTTATGCCCTGGCTACCGATGCTGGGCTTAAATTATGACCTGGGCCTCGACGGTCTCTCGCTGATGATGATAGCGCTCAACAGTCTGCTCACCTGGATTGCGGTCTACGGCAGCCGGGAGAATATGGAGCGCCCCCGATTTTTCTACGCGCTGATGCTCTTGGTCAGCGGCGGGGTAGCGGGCGCTTTTCTCGCTCAAAATCTGCTGCTGTTCTTTTTGCTGTTTGAAATTGAGCTGGTGCCGCTCTATTTTCTCATCTCCATTTGGGGCGGCGATAAGCGTGACTATGCGGCGACTAAGTTTTTGCTCTATACGGCGATCGCCGGTGCGTTCATTCTCGCTAGCTTCTTAGGGGCCGTTTGGCTGGGCGGCAGCGCTGACTTTTCCTACGATCAGGTGCTGCAAATTGAGCTGCCTCAGTCTACTCAAATTGTCTTGCTGGGGCTGATGCTGGTGGGCTTTGGCATCAAGATTCCGCTGGTGCCTTTTCACACCTGGCTGCCGGATACCTACGTGGCGGCATCGCCTTCAGTGGCGATTATGCTAGGCGGCGTTTTAGCCAAGCTGGGCACCTACGGCATCTTTCGCTTTGGTTTGGGCTTGTTTCCTGACGCTTGGGCAGTGCTATCGCCTTTTCTCGCAGTGTGGGCAGCGGTGAGTGTGCTGTATGGATCGGTGACGGCGATCGCCCAAAAAGACATTAAGCGGATGGTGGCCTACAGCTCGATTGGGCATATGGGCTACGTGATGCTTGGCGGCGCAGCCTTTACCGAACTCAGCCTGGTTGGAGCCATTTCTCAAATGGTCTCTCACGGCCTAATTTTGGCGCTGCTGTTCAACCTGGTCGGCGTGGTTGAAGACAAAGTGGGCACCCGTCAACTCGATCAGCTTAACGGTCTGATGAATCCGCTGCGGGGGCTACCTGTGGTCAGTGCGCTGCTAGTGCTAAGCGGCATGGCCAGCGCGGGCATTCCGGGGCTGGTCGGCTTTATCACCGAATTTCTGGTCTTTCAGGGCAGTTACAGCGTCTTCCCGGTGCAGACTCTTCTGTGTGTGGTGGGTACGGGCTTGACGGCTGTGTACTTTGTCATTTTGATCAACCGCACCTGCTTTGGCCGCCTGGACAATCAAAAAGCCCACTACGGCAAAGTCAGCTTCACCGAGCAAGTGCCCGCGCTGATTTTGGCAACGCTGGTTGTGGTGCTGGGCCTTCAACCCAACTGGCTAGTGCACTGGAGCGCCGCCAGCTCTAAAACGTTAGTTGCTGCCGTACCCATACTGGAAACCCGCCTAGAAACTCGCATTGCGCTTCAATCTGAACCTGCTGTTTTCTCACCGGAACTACCATGACTGCTGCTACTCTCACCGCCACGCTACCGCCGTCTACTCACGAATTCTCTGAAGTCATTCATCGGCTCGAAGCGGGGGGCTCGATGCTGCCCGACACGCCCGACAATCTCAAGCAGATCATCGGCATTTACAAAGCCTACGCCGTGCCGATGGACTTCTACTGGCGAGATTTGCTCTATATCGCTGAGAAGGTGTTTCTCAACCCTTTGCCCGCCTTCAAATACTTTATCTCTGACGAGTATTTAGACCGCCCCTGTGCCTATTCAGGAGAGTCTGCTGACTTGCGGATCTGGCGCGGTGAAGCGGATGCGCATCCGGAGCTGCGGGCCTTTATGGAGAAAGGTGAGTCAAACCGCAAGCTGCCCAAGCTATTTCATCACCTCTGGCACGACCGGGTGAATATGGAATTTGCTGAAGCCTGCATGGAAGCGATGCTGTGGCATGAGGATATCAACCCTGCCTTTAATGCCTATCTCGATAGTGAGGAGTATCGGCAGAATAGCGA
>JBBSNR010000103.1:0-9038 GCA_038260635.1 Phormidesmidales cyanobacterium | reverse complement strand
TGGTCATTGGCTTTGATTGTCCGGGTTGAAACATCTAGCTCAGCGGCGATCGCAGCCCCTGCAAACAGCCCAGCGCCCAACACTCCAGACACAAAAATCACAGCCGCCACCACCAGCCCAGTGCATCTCTTAAATAAATCTCTCATTTTTTATGCTCGCTTCTCAGACACGCAACACAGCAATAATTCAATTTTTGATTGAATCGAATCGTCTCCTTATCATGCCATGAATGGGACGGCAGGAGGGGAAGATACCGCTCAAAGACCGGAAGAAAACCGGGCGATCGCCAGCCTCTACTCAGATTATTTACACTGCTTTACAAAAAAACAGGGCGTCGGTCATCTGCGCGCTTAAGCCTCTCGCTCGACTCCCTTCAGCACAGTCTCTACGTGCTTAGCGGTAATGGCGACCTTGTTCACCGGCTGATGCAATCGAATGAGCTGGGCCAGCATCTGCTTGAGCTGAGGCCGAGGCACAATCTTATCGACAAAGCCATGGCGCAGCAGATATTCGGCGGTCTGGAAGCCGTCGGGCAGCTTCTCTCGAACGGTTTGCTCAACCACCCGCCGACCGGCAAAGCCAATCGTAGCCTCAGGTTCAGCCAGGATAATATCTCCCAGCATGGCAAAGCTGGCCGTCACACCGCCGGTCGTCGGGTGAGTCAGCACTGGCATATAGAGCAGCCGGGCCGCCCGATGGCGTTCTAAGGCAGCTGAAATTTTAGCCATCTGCATCAGGCTGAGCATCCCTTCCTGCATTCGAGCGCCGCCCGAGGCACAGACAATAATCACCGGCAGTCGTTCAGCGCTGCCGCGCTCAATCAGCCGGGTCAGCTTTTCGCCGACCACAGAGCCCATGCTGCCGCCCATAAAGCGAAAATCCATCGCGCCCAGAGCCACGCGCTCACCGTCAATTTCGCCGATGCCGGTCTGCACGCCGTCAACTAACTTGGTCTTGGCCTGCGTGTCGCGAATGCGGTCGGCGTAGGCTTTGCGATCGCGAAACCGCAGCGGATCTTTCGGCGAAATCTGCGTATCTATCGGCGTCCAAGTATCCGCGTCAATCAGCTGTTCAATTCGCGCCGTGCTAAAAATGCGATGGTGATAGCCGCACTCCGGGCACACCTGCTGATTAGCCCGCAAATCCTTGGTGTAGGTGAGTACATCACAGCGCTCACACTTAGTCCACAGCCCGTCGGCGATTTCTCGCTCATGCCTATCTTGACTAATCAAACCCGTCTTCTTACGATTTGCAAACCAATCAAACAGTGACATCTTTCCGCTCATCAAACCCGCCTTAAGTCGCTGCCTCAAAACGCAAGTATCTGGGTCTAATAAGAGACTCGAAGATGGCTCATGCGCAGCCTTGAAAGCGGCAAATTCCTTATTTATCCTACTGGGTTGCATCCCTTAGTGGGAAATTCAGGGCCAGATTTGAGGGAAAACCTAGCCGGACACGGCCTGAGTGCTTGCTATCGCCCTAGCGGAAAGAAGAGCGCGACGTAGGCGCTGATCAGCGGCTCACCGTAAAACAGCGCCAGCACTGCGCCCAGCGCTAGATAAGGCCCGAAAGGAATAGGCTGCTTTGGCCCCAGCGCGCCTAGCGCCAGCGCCCCTCCACCGATCACTGCGCCCATCGCCGCTGCCAGAAAAGTCGCCAGCAGCAGCCCCGACCAACCCAGCCAGGCAGCCATCATCGCCGCCAGCTTAGCGTCACCGCCGCCCATCGCCGGTTTGCCAAATGCCTGGCTGCCCGCTACGCCAATCAGCTCAAATAGCCACAGCCCAAAGATACTGGCGGCGATCGCTGACATCAGCCCGCTAACCACATGGCCAACCGTCGGCATCTCTAGCCAGCTCAGCCATCCTCGAAAGCCCCAGCCCAGCAGCAGTCCCGAAGCCGTCAGACTGTTAGGCAAAGTCATCGTGTCTAGATCGATCAGCGCCAGCGCTAGCAGCCAGCAAACAAAAATCCAATGACCAGGCGTCTGCCAGCTGAGCCCAAACAGGGCAAACACCGATACAAACAGGCAGCCCGTCACAAATTCTACGATGGGATAGCGGGCGGCAATCGGCATTCGGCAGTTGCGACAGCGCCCCTTCAACCAAAGCCAGCCCAGCACCGGCACATTGTCATAAGGCTTGAGCCGAGTCTGACAGCGCGGGCAGCGAGAGGGCGGATGTATCAGCGAAAGCCCTGCGGGCAGCCGGTAGACCACCACATTCAAGAAGCTGCCAACCGCAGAACCCAAAATAAAGACAATCAGAACCAGAACAAAAGTATCCACTAAGTTCAGACGCACAGATAGAGTTAAAGCACTCTTAAGATGCCCAACCCATCATTTGGAGTTGATGCAGTACGCCCTCATCTGAGAAATGCACGCTCTATCTCGCTCGTTGATGCTGGTTTTAGTAGCGTCGTTCTTAAATAAGGCCTGGCTCAATCTGGCTGAAGGGGATAAAACACTCTTGCGGCAGCAAAACAGGCTTATCGCCAAAGACCAGTTTGCCCCGATGGTTCAGTCGGCCAATGGCGACTCCGATTGGGCGCTGCATGACCGCTGGATGGACTTCGTAAAAGGTGCGGTAAATATGCCGCGCCGCTTTGATCAGCTCTGGATCGAGCAGGGCTGAATTACCGCCAAAGGCGAGTCGGTCTGCGTTTTGAGGGTGCATAGGCGGTCTCATCGCTGGCGATGCCGTGGGTGATGACATATGACTCCTGGCTGACTATATAGAACGATTTTCGAGGTGTTGTTTAAGGTACTGATACAAAGGCTTAGCCTGCGCTCAGGGCCTTTTCGAGCGATCGCCCCATGCCCTCACAGCCAACTGCCGTCATGCCCATCGACATAATATCGCCGGTACGGTAGCCCTGATCGAGCACGGTGAGCACAGCCTGCTCAATTTGATCGGCGGCGGCAGACAGGCCTAGACCATAGCGCAGCATCATCGCCGCACTGAGTACCTGAGCCAGCGGATTGGCCTTGTCTTGTCCGGCAATGTCGGGCGCTGACCCGTGCACCGGTTCAAATACGCCGGGGCCACTCTCCCCCAGACTGGCAGATGGTAGCATACCGATGCTGCCAGTGAGCATTGCCGCTGCATCGGACAAGATATCGCCAAACAGATTGCCAGTGACAATGGTGTCAAACTGCTTGGGCTGACGCACGAGCTGCATAGCGGCATTGTCTACATACAGGTGCGACAGGTCAACGTCGCTATAGTCGGCGTGGAGGGCAGTGATGCGATCGCGCCACAGCTGAGAAACTTCTAGCACATTGGCTTTATCCACTGAGCACAGCCGTCCCTGACGCTTTTGGGCCGTTTCATAAGCCACTCGCCCAATCCGATCAATTTCGCCAGAGGTGTAGGCCATTGTGCTCACGCCTCGCTGCTGGCCGTCTTCCGTCTCAAAAATGCCTCTGGGCTGACCAAAGTAAATGCCGCCTGTGAGTTCGCGTACCACCATAATATCGACCCCTTCTACCACTTCTGGCTTCAGCGAAGAGGCGCTGAGCAGCTGTGGCAAAATTATAGCGGGCCGCAGATTGGCAAACAGCCCAAGCCCCGAGCGTAGTCCGAGCAGTCCGGTTTCGGGGCGCTGCGATCGCGGCAGCGTATCCCACTTATAGCCCCCAATCGAGGCTAGCAAAACCGCGTCGCTCTGTCGACAGACAGTCAGGGTGGCTTCAGGCAGCGGCGAACCCGTTGCATCAATCGCTGCGCCACCGATTAAAGCCTCGGTAAAGTCAAATTCGATATTTTGCTGCTGGCCCACCTGCTTAAGCACGGCTACCGCCACCGCGATAATTTCTGGGCCGATGCCGTCTCCGGGCAGTAGCGTGATGCGGAAGGGTGCTGTCGAGGTCGCAGGCATAGTCGCAGGCATAGTCGCAGAGTGAGGGGGACGGGTGCCATAATACCTGAACCCGCTGGTCATTTTCCCCGTTGGTTATTTTTAGATATCTATGTCTTTTCTCCGCCCCGACCTGGCTCAGCTAGCTGCTTACCAGTCGCCTCATCCCACTAATGAAGCTGATTTGGTGCCGCCTGCTTTAGATCCGCTGGATACCAATGAAAGCCCGATTGATCTGCCTGTCGAGATCAAAGCGTCTCTGGCAAATCAGTATCGGCAGGCGATCGCTGCCAATCGCTACCCCGACGGTAGCCAGCTGAGCCTCAAACAGGCCGTTGTAGCCTATGCCGCACGCTCTGGGAAGATTTCGCCGCAGTCACTAGGCGTAGAAAATATCACCCTGGGCAACGGCTCCGACGAGCTGATTCGCTCTGTTTTGATGGCGACCTGTCTGGGTAACCACGGCTCTATTCTCGTGGCCGAACCGACCTTTTCGATGTACGCGATTTTAGCCAAAACGCTTGGCATAGCAGTGCATAGCGTCAGCCGCCAAGACGACTTTGCAGTGGATATAGCCGCCGCGCGCTTAGCCATTGAGCAAGCTGCTGGGGGGGCGCTGCCGATTCGCGCCGTCTTTATGGTGCATCCCAACTCGCCGACCGGCAACGCCCTCACTCAGGCAGAACTAACCTGGCTGAGACAGCTGCCAGAGAATATCTTAGTCGTCGTCGATGAAGCCTACTTTGAATTTAGCGCTCACACAACGCTGGCAGAAGCGCTAAGCCGCCCCAACTGGATTGTTTTGCGGACGTTTTCCAAAGCTTTTCGGCTAGCCGCTCATAGAGTGGGCTACGGCATCGCTCACCCGTCTATGATCGCAGCGCTAGAAAAGCTCAGGCTGCCCTACAACCTGCCCAGTTTTTCTCAGGCAGCGGCTCAAACGGCTCTGGCGCACAGTGAGGAACTGCTCAGTCAAATTCCTACGGTTTTAGCAGAGCGTCGCCGGATGCTCCGAGCGCTAGCAGATCATCCCTATCTGCGGGTGTGGCCCAGCGATGGAAATTTTGTGTATGTGCGGCTGAGCGATCGCGCGCTAGCCACACTCGCAGTCACAGCCACCGCCGAAGGGCTAGCAAAACTGCTCAAAATGCTGCGAGCCCAGGGCACCCTGATTCGCCATACGGGCGGCGGACTGCGCATCAGCATTGGGACAGCCGCTGAAAATCAGCGTACCCTAGCTCATCTCCAGCAGATATTTGGCTCTACCCGAGATCGGGACAGTCACCAGGTCTCTACCAGACAAAGCCTGATCTGACTCGACGAATGGTCTGAGGCAGCACACCCACCAGTAGCGCAAAGGCATCATCAGGCACCCGGTCTACTGTGGCCTGGTCAAAATAGGTTTTAAACTGCTCTAAAATCATCCGCGCCCGATCATCGGGGCTGGGCTGATCGGTGAAGTTTTGAGTGAGCCGGATCCACTGCAAACGAATTTTAATGGCATTCTGATGGGCTTCGTGAGAATCGGGCTCCAGCAGAGACAGATTGCCAATGGGGATCACTTTAACAATGCCTTCATCGAGATCTCCACCGACTGCCGCTCCGGGGCCTGCAAACTCCGCATGAAATTCTCGCAGCACGATCAGACCGTTGCGACGACGGCTATTGACTACCCACAGCCTGCCGCTATCCATCTTTTCGACCACTTCATCAACTTTCAGATTTTGATTCACGGATGCGCCGAAGAATTTCCAGTCGCCTGCTTTAGCGACTTGTCTGGAGACTTGTTTGGGCACTTGCTTGGGCACCTGCAAGTTGTCTTGCACTTGACTCCGAACAGGGCTCTGAAGGGGACTCTGAATTTGTCCGAACTGATAGGGTAGCTGCAAACTGATATTAGCAGAGTGATCTGTCGGCTCACAAGCAGGCTCTATGGAGGGCAGCTTAGCTGACGTAGCGACTGCCTTAAAGGTAGGCTTAAGATCCATATTTGGGAGCGTTCACTCAGCGCATGGGGTGGCATCGGCGGGTGATTACTTCCCAATGTGATACGAATCCTGGCCGGATAACGAAAGAACAAATAGTTTTTATTCATTCTTTATAACAGTGCGATCAGTCCTTTACATACCGCACATAAAGCTAAAACGGTCTGCGGCAGCTAAGGGCGTCAGTGCATCTAGCTAGCCTGCCCTGCGGCTTCTCTAGTTGAGAGCACTGGTTTTGAAAGGAGCAGACGCTGCGGTCTGAAACCCAAGCCAGAAAGCAGTGGATTGCTCACTTCACAAGGCTGGTAGCCTGCCTGGGTATATAGCGCATGGGCCGCTGGGTTGTCGGCCATCACGTGTAGATAGAGGCGATGAAAGCCCCAGCTCAGGGCAATGCTTTCGCTGGTGAGCAAGAGCTGCTGTGCTGCGCCCTGACGCCGGTGGGCCGGACTGATGGCCAGGTTGGAGAGGTAGGCTCGCTTGGCGGGGAATAGCTGCCAGGCTTCGCAGGGGCGCTGAGAGATTTCAATGGTGCCAATCACCGGTCCCGACTGAGCTGAATCGGGCTGAAGAGTGGTCGCGACCAGACAGGCGTATTGACCGGCTGGGGCTTTGAGGCGAGTTTTAATGTCTTCTCGAATGCCGAGGCGCATCAGCCAGTATAGCCAGCGAGTGGCTTGGACTTGCGGATAAAAGCTGGCTAGTAAGACCCCTGTAATGGGCAGGAGATCTTTGGGTTGGGCTGCTCGAATGCGGAAGGGCGATCGCCGGTAAGGAAGGGGATGGGTGCGCCCTGCATTAGTCGCAGACATAGTAAAAACTCGAAAGAGGGTGGGCACTTTATATAGGACGTTGCACAGCTGCCTGAGAACTGAAGCGATTTCTAGGGCTTCTGGAGGGGCGCTTTTTAAAGGTGGGATGCTAGAAAAACGCGCTTAATGGATTGTAACGAAACTCCAGCACAGACATAACATTTTCGGCCTAGATGAGAGAGTGAGGCATGGCAGTTAGAGAGCGTAGCAGGCGGCAAGCGGCAGCCAAGCACAAAATCCTGGTGGTGGATGACGAGCCTGATAATTTAGATCTGCTCTATCGAACATTCTATCGAGATTTCAAGGTAATCAAGGCTCAGAGCGGTCATGAGGCGCTGCAAATGCTGGCTGAGCAGGGCGACATTGCAGTAATTATTTCTGACCAGCGAATGCCGGGAATGAGCGGCACGGAGCTGCTGCGGCTGACGGCGGACCGCTACCCCAACTCAATTCGGGTGATGCTGACCGGCTACACCGATGTAGAAGATTTGGTAGAAGCCATCAATGAGGGCAAGGTCTTTAAGTATGTGACTAAGCCCTGGGAGGAAACGGACTTAAGAACGGTTGTAGACCAGGCGATAGATACGCACCGCCTGCTGGAAGCCCGGACGCAAGAGCTCAACCGGGTGGTGCGCCAAGAGACGCTGCTCAACGCCATTACCAATACCATTCGCAGCGCCCAAACCTCTCCAGAGATGCTGAAGACGATTGTAGAGACGCTGGGAACCGCCTTTGAGCTGGATTATGGCATTGTTCAGCCGCTAGCAGATGTGGAGCTAAATTCTCCGGCGTTTCACTATGTGGGCACCGGGGTGCCTGAAGACTTGCGATCGCTAGACCACCTGACATTGCTAAAGCGAACCGTCTGGCACACCCGGCTTACGCAGCATCTGGAAGCGGCTGAAGAAGTGCTCGCAGCAGCGCCCAATCCAGACTGCGTAGCGGCTTACCTGACGCTGGATATTCATACCAGCCTGCTGATTCCGCTTACCTGCAAGCAGGATATTTTAGCGGTCTTAGCGCTGCACAAGTGCGCTTCTCAAAAGCCCTGGGAGGAGAATGAAATCAAGCTGCTGACCACCCTGGCTGACCAGGCGGCACTGGCCCTTTCGCAGACGTGGACCTATGAGCGGGTGCAGGCTTTAGCGCAGCGCGAGGTGCTGATCAACACGATCACGCAGGCGCTTCATGCCAGCCTGGAGCCGGCTGAGATTTTTGCGGCCATTACTCAAAAACTGGGCCAGGCGCTCTATGCCGATAGCTGCACGCTGTCGCTGTGGAGTGAGGCCGACTCTCAGTGTGTCGGTCGCTACGATGCCGTTGCAGAGATCGCCCCGACCCTGCCGGAAGCCAAAATTACGATTGCAGATGATGAAATATTTGCTCAGCTGCTGGCGACTAAGCAGCCTGTGCTGATCAACACCGCTGCCCCACATGCTGACCCAGCGGCTGGCTCAGAATTTGCAATGGAACTGCTAGGGGCGGCGGCGCTGCTGGCAGTGCCGCTATTGGCAGATGCCAAAATTACGGGCTGTATTGTGTTGCAGCAGGTGCATGGCGATCGCCAGTGGCAGAAAGACGAGGTCAATCTGGCGCAGGCGGTGGCTAATCAGGCGGCGATCGCCGTGCAGCAGGCCAACCTCTATCAAAAAACCCGCCAGCAGGCCGACCAGCTGATGGCGCTAGACCAGCAAAAAACCGCCTTTTTTCAAAACATCTCTCACGAATTTCGCACGCCCCTAACGCTGACCATTGGCCCACTAGAGTCAGCAGTAGAGCGCGGCGAAGGGCTGGACGCTGAGCAGTCGGTAATCGCCCTGCGCAACTCACGGCGACTGCTGCGGCTGGTCAACCAGCTGTTGGACTTGCAGCGCCTGGACGCGGGTAAAATGCAGCCGACCTTCCGGCCTTGCGACCTAGCGACTTTCACAGTTGAAGTAGTAGAGGCGTTTCAGACCTACTGCGAGCGCAAGCAGATCACGCTCATCACAGAAATTTCTGCCTGCTCACCTGTCTATCTAGACTTAGAAAAATTTGACAAGGTACTTTACAATCTGCTCTCCAATGCGATGAAATTTACCCCGGCGGGTAAGTCGATTACCGTACGGCTCCAGGAGGTAAACGGCAAAGTCAAGCTAGAGGTGCAAGACCAGGGCATTGGTATTCGCACCGATCAAATTCCCCATCTCTTTGAGCGGTTTCGGCAGGCTGATGGCTCGGCCAATCGGAGCTACGAGGGGACAGGACTGGGGCTATCGCTGGTACAAGAACTCTCAGCCCTGCACGGCGGTCAGGTGACGGTGCAGTCGGTATATGGCGAGGGCACGACCTTTACCATTGACCTGCCGCTGGGCGCTAGCCATCTGCCTGCAAGCCAGGTGGT
>JBBSNR010000102.1:0-9042 GCA_038260635.1 Phormidesmidales cyanobacterium | reverse complement strand
GAGGGGGACACGGATGAAATTTAGCCAGATTGTCGCGGCGTTGGGTGATGAAGTCACCGCATCGAGTTTGGGAGAGGTGAGTCAGCGACAGAACGAGTCGGCTGAGATAGCGGGCGATCGCCAAATTGAGGGGTTAGCGGCGATTCAGACCGCTGATGACAGCACGCTCAGCTATGTGGAAGGAGCGAAGTTTGCTGACTTTGTGGAGACTACAGAGGCTGGCGCGCTAATTTTACCTGCTGACCCGGCGCTGCAAACTCAAGCAGGCGATCGCGGTAAGGCTTGGGTTAGCGTCAAAAATCCTCGGCTGGCTTTTGCGCGGGTGATTTCGCTATTTTATCAGCCCTACCGACTGCAACCGGGCATTCACCCTAGCGCTGTCATCGACCCGACTGCCGAAATTGGGGCGGATGTGGGCATCGGTGCCCATGTCGTTATTCAAGCTCAGGTCAAGCTGGGCGATCGCGTCTGCATTCATCCCAACGTAGTTGTTTACCCCGGTGCGAGCGTCGGCGCTGGCACTACCCTACATGCCAACTGCGTCATCCATGAGCGCACCCAAGTGGGCGAAAACTGCGTCATTCACAGCTGCGCGGTAGTCGGGTCAGAAGGCTTTGGCTTTGTACCTACCGCAGCGGGCTGGGAGAAAATGGATCAGTCGGGCTTCACCGTGCTAGAAGACGGGGTCGAAATTGGCTGCAATGCCACCGTAGATCGGCCAGCCGTTGGCGAGACTAGAATTGGCCGCAACACAAAAATTGACAACATGGTGCACATAGCCCACGGCTGCCAGATCGGAGAAGCCGTCGTGATGGCCGGTCAAGTGGGCATGGCGGGCGGGGTGACCATTGGCGACCGGGCAATATTAGCGGGTCAGGTGGGGATTGCTAACCAGGTCAACATTGGCAAGGGAGCGATTCTCCATGCGCAAGCTGGCATCTATGGCGATATACCGCCGGGTGAGGCCGTTTCTGGTTCGCCAGCGATGCCCCATAAGCTTTTTCTCAGGTCTGCGCTGCTGATGAAACGACTGCCAGAAATGGTCAAAGCCATCAGGCAGATTCAGCGTCAGCTGGGACCAGATTAACCCCGTGGCAGCCGCCTGGCTAGCGCTTATTGTGGGCAATACTCGCCTGCACTGGGGCTTTTTTGAGCAGGAACAGCTCGTCGGCAGCTGGCATACGCCCCACCTCGGGGCTAAGCTGGTCAGCTCACTGATGACAAATGGTTTTGCGGCATTAGCTTGGCAGCAAGTGGACGGTCTAGTACCGCTAGAAAAGGCTGGTTTGCCTCGGCAGCCACTGCTGCCGTCAGCGCTGTGGGTCGCTTCGGTCGTGCCTGAGCAAACTGCGCTGTGGGCAGGCGATGCATCGGTGCAGGTAGTTCGCCGATCGCGCATTCCGCTCTCCAATCTCTATGCCACATTAGGGATAGATCGCGCCATCAATTTGCTGGGAGCAGGGAGCACAGTAGGTTGGCCAGTGCTGGTAATCGACGGCGGCACTGCGCTGACATTCACGGCTGGGGCATTTACGGCTGAGGCGAGTCGGGCTGATCAAAAAGCGGTGTACGGCGGGGCAATCTTGCCTGGAATCCGTTTGCAAGGGCAGGCGCTAGCTCAGAATACGGCGGCACTTTCTGAAGCGATCGCCATCAGCCAATCTACATTTGCTCAGGCTACAGATCCTAGCCAGGTCGCTCCGGCACTACCAGAACGATGGGCGACAGATACGGCGGGGGCGATCGCTAGCGGACTCGTCTATGGAGTGATCGCCGCTATCACCGACTATCTGAGCGACTGGTGGCAGCAGTTCCCTCAGGGTAGGGCGGTACTCACAGGCGGCGATGCCCCGGTTCTATACGCCCTCCTACAGCAAAAAACCCCAGAGATGGCCTCCAGGGTTCAAGTCGATAGTAATCTGATGTTTTGGGGAATGCAGGTGTACCGACAAACCCTGACCGCTTCGTCTATCTCAAGGGGGCAATGTTAGAGCTATAGGCGGTCGGACTCATACCCGCTGTTGCATCAGCAATAGCAGATTCGTCGAGATCTTGCTGAAGCGCGGTTACTCGGTTGCGGGCATCGGGGTGAGTGCTCAAAAATTCAGGGGGCGATCCCTGGCGCACCAGCTTCTGCATAAAGGCGACCATGGCGGACTGGTCATAGCCAGCGCGACCCATGGTGTCAAATCCTCGCTGATCCGCCTCGTATTCGTCGCTGCGACTAGCGGGCAATTGCAAAGCGATTTGGGTGCCGATATTCACTAGGCGGTCGCGGTTCACTCCCAGCGCGCCGGTAATGCCCTGCGTAATCGCCGCCTGCCGCATTTGCTCAACCGCATGACGACCCGAGATATGGCCAATTTCGTGTCCGATTACCCCTGCTAGCTCGGCTTCGTTGTCAGCCTCGGCCATCAGGCCAGTAGTGACGTACACATAGCCGCCCATCGTGGCAAAGGCATTGACCGCGCTATCCTGCACGATTTGAAAGGTGTAGGGAATGCCGGGGCGATCGCTCACCGCCGCCAAGCGCTGGCCAATGTCATTGACGTACGTCTTGAGCGAGGCATTGTTGTATAGCCTGATCTGGCGGCCATTGACCAGCTGGTTATTAATGCCGCGACCCAGGTCAACTTCCTGCTCATCTGACATATTGGAGAGCTGATAGACTCTCACCCCTTGAAATATGAGATCTAGCCAGCCCGCTTGAGATGGCTGAGCGGTGGTCACACCAATCCCCAAGACCATCGTCGTCGCTATCAAGCCATAGACCAGTCGGCGATAGATCTTGCTTCTAAAATCCAACAGTTTAGACATAGTTTGTTTAGACACAGTCGAGTGCGATTAGTAGCCAGGAAAGATTCCCTAGTTCAGCTTAATTAGCTTAGATAGGCTCTTATGGTTAAATTGTGACACTTTTGAAATTGAAAGTGGGCGGCGACCTTTAGATAGACCTCGACGCAGCGAGCGATCATCACTGACTCAACGCTGCATCTGCTATGCCCAGCAGAAATCAGTTTTAAAACCAAGTTAGATGCCTTCGAGGCGGCGCTGCCATTCAGCGTCTATCTGGGCAGCGCGATCATTCTCCTGCTCTACCAAATCCGTCTCAGTGCTGTACACAGACTCCTCTTCTCGCAGCACCTTCTGCGCCGCAAACTGATGGGCAAAAGCCAGCTTCTCTTGAAAGGCCGGGCCCAGCTGGTTGAGCGTTTCTGCCTGCTCTGCTCGCTGCTGATTGCGCTGCTCAATTTTGGCATTTTGCCGCTGCACCCAGTAGTAGCGCACCAGCGGCACGCTCAGAAAGGTCACCCCATAAGCTAGCAGCAGCCAAAAGATAGACTGGGCAAAGCCCGCCGCTACCGGCAAAGCCACGCCCTGAGCTGCAAAGCTTTGAAGCATATTCCAAAGCACCAGGGCTCCCACAATATTTAGCGAGCCCAATCCAATCGAAATCATCACCTGAGTGGAAGAAGCCTCTGTAAACTTGCGTTTTACTTCCTTCAAGTAAGCACTCACCGCCGATTTTCCTCGCTGCATGGCCGAGACCTGAAGCTCTGGAAAGTAGTACACCATCTCCCCAGTAGGACTGACTTCTGGCTGGCCGTTAAATCGGCTCAGCACCGGCAGCATGTAATCTTCGTATTCCCTATCCCAGCCTTCGCCCAAATTATCTAGATAGGGCGCAACTTGCTCAGCGGCGATCGCTCCGCCGTTATTGCTGATAACCGTACCAATGGTGCGCCAGCGACGTTCCTCCAGGTCGGCATTGGGGTTGCCATCGCCAAAGAGAAAAGAAAAGATGGCCTCAAAAAAGTTTAGCTTTTCACCCGGTCGGCGAGCTGGGGCATTCCCTGTGCCGTAGGCGTGCTGTCTGCGCCTGCCGTATCTAGGGCTAAATAACCAGAAGATATCACTTGGGAAGAAAAAGAAGCCGCCACCAAAGCCACCGCCAAAGCCGCCGCGTCGATTATCGCGATCGCCACCGCCCTGACTACTCGCCGCAATCATCAGCGCGAAAATGGCGATAAAAATGATCGCAATCGAAACCAATAGCATCACTCCAAAAGACAGTCGGATGATGTAAAACACCACCTGCCAAATCTTGGAGAGCGTTTCTCGAAAGCGCAGCTGCCAATACTTGTTGCGCAGTATGCCTTGAAAATTACGCGGAAATTCATAGGCAATTTCCCCCGTATCTGACACCTGCATATGTCCTTGTGTCTCTGAAGCGAGCGCTAACAGCCCCTGCTGAGCGATTTCCACATTAAGGCCCGCTCGGGCTGCCACATCCCCCACCGTCACCCGATAGTCGAGTGATTCTACCGCCTGCATAACGTCTTTATTGAGTTCCAAAGCTTTTGCCTCACCTGCCTGCTGTCCATCTCGCCTAGATGCTGGCAAGCGCTAGTGTTTAGTATTTGTTCGCATTTTCTTTAGTATACGAGCCAGATTATGAGCTGACAGGCCGGGTTTCGGTTCGGGTTTCTGCCCGCCCCATTGCTACACAGCAAAAAAGAACGCTGACGGCTCCAAACAGGAACGGTCAGCGTTCAATCAATCGGCCTACAGCTGTCTGCGACGGCTAAAAGTCCATCGCAGCCGGTAAAAGACTAGATCTGCGAAGTGCGGCCCAAAATTTGGTCTTTGAGGGCTTCCATCTCAGTAGCTAGCTCGCGACGATTAGAGGCTTTGAGCAAATAGCGATAGATGAACCAGCCGCTGTAAATCAGGCCGATCAGCTCAAACAGAGGCGCTAATACAGGCACATCATTAATGGCATCTAAGATAGCCAGGGTGAGCTTAACGGCGATAAATGCGCCAAAGATCAGGCCCAAAGCCGTCAGCGGGCGTTTGTATTCTTGGAAAAATTCACCAAAATACTTGGGCAATTCGCCTAGCTTGTCGACCACTTGGGCAGTCATACGCTTGACGGTCTCCACAGTTTCTACTGTCGGGGTATCTCCAGTCAGCGGCTCGGTCGCCGGGGAGCCGGGGTCAGCTGCCGCGTTGCCTTCAGCATAGATAGCGTCGTCGGTTTCAAGGTTAGTAGCCATAGCGATTCATTGGGGGTAACGACATTGAGCATTGTCTGCTCGGGCGCTCAAAAGAGCTAACAGCCACCCAAAAAGTAATGGCCAGCTCATCAAGCTCAGGTCTGCGTGAGCTGTTTGTCTTAAAGGAGGTGATCGCCAGGCGATCGCCAGCAAACTCAGGCTATCCGTCTAAAGCACCGTTTAATAATGCTTTGTATTAGCGCTTTAGACCGTCGCCCAAATACTCACCAAACTCCTCACAGCGAGCAGAGTATAAATTAAGGCATCATAATAGCGCCTTCATCACAGCGTGACTAGAGCAGATAGGCATAACATTGACAACCGTCAATTTACACCCTGAGGAGTTATCTATTGGTAACTCCTCTTCTCTTCAGCACATCTGGTGAGAAATTTGCTGAAGCTGTACTGCTTGATCACATTGTACTATTTTATGTACTACATGGCATTTCATCACAAATCTGTTACACCATCGGCAGATTTAGGCTCTAGCAAACGATCAGTGCGAACAATTGGCAAAAATTGTGACGCTTTGGGCAGCGATCGCGCAGCTACCCTCATCACACTCCCTAAAATAGAAAAAATAGCAGCAGTTGCATGTGAAGGAGTCACCCCATAGAGAAAGTTTACGGCGAGCTAAAAGGGCTAAAGACCAGCCAGGTAAAAGCGCTTCAGAGAATCTATCATCAGCGGCTGCCGGTTGACAGGGTCACCACCCCAGAATTCGCGCAGCGGCTGGCTGCCGTTAGCACAGACATCAACCAGGCGGTGTGTGCCTATGTAGACCGGCGCGGCCACGTGATCCGAGTGGGCGTTGGCAGCCCGCACAAAACCCAAATCCCGGTGCTAGAGCTGCCGCGCTATGGGGCAGAGCGGCTGTGCGGCATTCGCTGTATTGCTACTCAGCTAAAAATTGAGCCGCCCAGTCACAGTGTGCTCACCGCGATGGCGGTACAAAGGCTCGATGCGATCGCCCTACTCACCCTCACCGGCACCGGCTTCAAGCGCAAAGGCGGCGGGGCCACTGGCTACATTCGAGAGGGCTATCTGGCGCATTTAGTCCCCCATCCCGAAGTGCAGTGGGCCGTCTCTGAGCCGCTCAGCCTGGATGAACTCGATCAGCAGGATTTCTTAGACCTGACCGAAGGGCTAGAAGAAGAGTTTCGACGAGTGTTTGTCGCTCAGCAGGTGGATAGTGACCATGAGCGCGTGGTGGTCGCCGGACTGATGACTGACAAAATGGACGAGGCCACCTTTAAAGATGGGCTAGAAGAAGTGGCGCGGCTGGTGGAGACGGCAGGCGGCGACGTTTTGCAGACGCTGACTCAAAAGCGATCGCGCCCCCATCCTCAAACCGTTTTTGGGTCGGGCAGAGTCGATGATATTGCCTTGGCCGTCCAAACCCTTGGAGCCAATCTGATTGTATTTAACCGCGATCTTTCGCCAGGGCAAATTCGCAATTTAGAAAAGCGAATCGGCGTCAGGGTCGTAGACCGCACTGAACTGATATTAGATATTTTTGCCCAGCGGGCAAGGTCTGGCGAGGGTAAGCTCCAGGTGGAACTAGCCCAGCTAGAGTACCAGCTGCCTCGCCTCACCGGACGCGGTCAAGCGATGTCGCGGCTAGGCGGCGGCATTGGCACCCGTGGCCCCGGTGAAACTAAGCTAGAAACCGAGCGCCGGGCCATTCAAAAACGCCTCAGCCGTCTCCAGCAGGAGGTGAATCAGCTTCAGGCGCATCGGGCCAGGCTCCGCCAGCGACGGCAGCACCACGCTGTTCCCTCGGTGGCGATTATCGGCTACACCAACGCGGGCAAATCCACCCTACTCAACCGCCTGACTGACGCAGACGTGTACGCTGCCGACCAGCTTTTTGCCACGCTAGACCCCACCACCCGCCGCATCACCATCGCCGATGAACAAACCGATCATGCCGATGGCCCGCGATCGCTCGTCCTTACCGACACGGTCGGCTTCATTCAAGATCTACCGCCTGCCCTAATGGATGCCTTTCGCGCCACCTTAGAAGAAGTGACTGAAGCCGACGCGCTGATCCATGTGGTCGATGCGGCCCATCCTGCCTGGCAGGCGCATATTCGCTCGGTAATGGGGCTGCTGGCGCAAATGCCGGTCGCGCCGGGGCCAATTTTGCTGGTATTTAATAAGCTTGATCGGGCCGGTACAGACGCTTTAGAACTGGCGAAAGACGAATATCCGCAGGCAGTTTTTATCTCGGCAGCAAATAATCTAGGCTTGGATACGCTCAGGCAAAAAGTGCTTCAGCTGGTGGACTATGCCGCCGCTAGCTGATCGGCTGTGAGTATGCCCATCAGAATTTCCATTACCTCATGTACGTCTTCAGGGACGCGGTATCGAGAGAGGTCTTGAACGATTTTTTGCTGCTTCACGTCCAATCGTCCAAACACCCACACATCACCCGTCGTGACCGCACCATGCAGCGTTTCGTAGGTGCTTTCTTGGCGGGAAAAGGCGATCAGTTCCACAGCCAACTGGGTAAATCCACGGGTGATGTCGTCATTCTTAGCTTCTATAACGAGCAAATTTTGCTTCCCTTTAATCAGGTAGTCCAATCTCCCTTTCAGCTGGTCGTCAACTGCAAGGGCATATTCAATCCGAAGCTGGCTGTCAGATAGCTCTGCCACGCTGAAGAGAATCGGTGAGACCAGTGCTTCTCGGCGGGCCGTTTCGCTAGAGAGCCTGACCCGTTTCAGACGCCCTCTAAGGTCTAGCCTCATGGGTTCTGCGATAGATGAAACCACCTGCGCTCTGGGTAAAGGCAGTTCTTCGGAGCTAAACCCTACGCCAAATTCTGCCAAAATTTCGTCCGTCTCATAAGGCATTTCAAAATATGAGCGAAAGGTATAGGATTTGCCTTCTTCTAAGAGGTTTAAGCGAGACATGGCATAATTCCAATGAAGGGATTTTCCTTAATTTACTTGCAAGCTATGCCGCTGCTAGCTGATCGGCAGTGAGCATGCCCATCAAAATTTCCATGACATCCTGCAAGTCTTCTGGAACGCGGTAAAGCGAGGTGTCCTGCGTGATGCTTTGCTGCTCTACATCCAGAAAACCGAAGACCCAAGCATTCCCAATGGTTACGGCTCCGTACAGTATTTTTTGCATCGTTTCTACGCGAGAGAGCGCAATCAGCTCAACTGCTAACTGAGTAAATCCCCGAGTGAGGTCGTCGTTTTTGGCTTCTATGACCAGTAAGCTGCGTTCTCCTCTGATCAGGTAGTCTAGTTTCCCTTTTAGTTGCTCGTCGACGGTAAGAAAGTATTCGATTCGGAGCTGACTGCCGGATAATAGGGCCGCTTTAATGAGTACTGGGGCAACCAGTATTTCTCTGCGGGCAGTTTCGCTAGAGAGGAGCACGATTTGCAAATTGCTTTCCAAATCTGCCTTGAGCGGATTAACAATGCTTGAAGGCACTGCCGATCTGGGTAAAGACAGCTTTTGCGCCCTGAAGCTCACGCCAAACTCTGCCAGAATCTCGTCTATCTCATAGGGCATCTCAAAATATGAGCGAAAGGTGTAAGACTTCCCTTCTCCTAAAAGATTTAAGCGAGACATAGCACGTTTCCTACCGCCGTGACTTCTTCAGTCTAGGCGCTATTACTCAGGGACGCTATAGCCGCCTGGTGTCGGGGGGACTTCGTCTCTGACGGCGGGCTGCTCGAAGCCGGAGAGCCGGGCGAGTTTGCCTAGCGTCTGTGTGCCTAAGTAGCGATCGCTCCTAATCACCCAGGTCGGATAGGCCTCTATTCCTTCGGACTGGCACAGCTCAGGCTGAGCGTCAAAACCTTCGGGATCGCACTCTATGTAAGGGATGTGGTCTACCGCCCCACCAAATTCTTTTTTTTGCACCGCGCAGTGAGGACACCAGTAAGCGCCATACATTTTTGCGCCAGTAGCGCTCAGGTGATCAGCCAGCCGCGCTTCATACGAGTTGGGCAAAGTACTACAG
>JBBSNR010000101.1:0-9112 GCA_038260635.1 Phormidesmidales cyanobacterium | reverse complement strand
TATCTTGTCTGGTCAATGATTTAAGAATTCCACACTTATAAAAGTGCTTTCTACTAGCTGAGAGATTCCTAATATGAATAGCTTAGACTTTAGAATGAAATGACTGATTTACTGATAAGTTCGTCAGTCTTATTCGTGATTTAGTACATCTGATCTTTCCTTGAGCAAGGGGAAACACAGCTAAAAGCCTTGCTGAGTATTGGTTTTGGCCAATTATTAAGCTTGCGAGCGATCACCTTTAGAGGGCTGGTGTTAGAGGGTTAGTCTAATCCTCCTAAATTGAGTGGAGAGCCGACTCTCCCAGTGGTATTTGTCCCACTGTTCCCACGTAAAAGAGTCATCGACTCCGGTCACGTTGGTAGTAAGTCATGAATCCAGCGGAGAGCAGACCACGGAAGTACCTAACCTAGCAGCCTAAGCCGGGAGGGGGCAAGGGAAAGTTCGGTAAGGTTAACGCAAGTGAACCGTCGTTGACGCCTCGTCATGAACCACAGAGTGAAATCAGGCTGACACACTCTAACCAAAAGGTGTATGGGTAGCTCAATCGCTTACTACTCGGTTGAGCGACAGATTGTATTCCCATCGAAGTTAGACGGAACCTACCCCGAACGCATCTCACACACTCAGAACTACAGTAAGCCCGATGGGTTCTCTGTCTTCGGTCAGAGTAGGCCAACCGTAAGGAAGGCGGAACCACCTAGCGGGTAGAGGATGCCGGAGGAAGCGAAAGCTCCTGGTAATGCGGGAGATAGAGGTTCAAACTTTGCCTCATATCGAAAGATAGCAAAATTCTGGCAGGTCTTCAGCGATAACCCGACGTAAGGGAACTTAATCCATTGTGAAAGATAGCGTCCGTCAGGACATCGGAGCAAGGACACCGCTTCAGGACTGGACAACCATTGATTGGAAAGCCGTCAAGAAGCGAGTGAAGAACCTGAGACAGCGAATTTATCGAGCCACCCAACAAGCGCAGTGGAATCGGGTGAGAAGCCTGACGAAACTGATGTTACGCAGCTACGCCAACCTGCTATTGTCGATTCGACGCATGACCCAGGAAAACCAAGGAAAGCAGACGGCTGGCTTAGACGGCCAGATTGTCCGCACCTCGGCAGAACGGGTTGCCTTGGTCAAACAGATGCAAGCCTATACCCTGTGGCGCGTACAGCCCACAAAACGGGTGTATATTCCCAAGGCCAACAACAAAGTTAGACCCTTAGGAATTCCTTGTATCACTGACCGCGTTGCTCAGACAATGGTCAAGAATGCACTGGAGCCAAGCTGGGAAGCTCGGCTGGAAGCCCATGCTTATGGGTTTAGGCCAGGGCGCGGGTGTCACGATGCCATTGAACAGTGCTTTTCTAGGCTGCGCAAGGGCGGTGATACCTGGATTCTCGACGCCGATCTCCAAGGCGCATTTGACAACCTGAGCCATCAGTTCATCCTCGATGCGATTGGTCTTGTACCCGGTCGAGAGTTGATTAAACAATGGCTCAAAGCAGGCTATGTTGAGGCCGAGATGTTTCATCCAACGACGAAGGGAGCGCCCCAAGGCGGGAGTCTCTCACCCTTGTTGTTGAATATTGTGCTGAACGATTTAGGCGCTTTGCTATCAGGCTATGTCAGTGCCAGGGTTAAACAACCATCACCGACAGCCAAACGGCAGAAACCCTATCGACAGAAATCACCGACCTACGGCTACTGCCGCTATGCCGACGACTTTCTAGTCACCGCTAAGCGCAAGCAGGACATCGAAGCCATCATCCCTGTTTTAGAACAGTGGTTGGGGGAAAGAGGACTCAAACTCCACCCGGATAAAACCCAGGTTGTGAACGTCCAACAGGGCTGTCACTTTTTGGGATTCACCATTCGGCACCTGGGGGGCAAATGCCTCTGCGTTCCGCAGAAGGAGAAAGTGAAAGCTTTTGTCCAAGGCATTCGAGATTGGCTGAAAGCCAATACTCAAGCCAAACCTGAGTCCATCATCAACTACCTCAATCCACGATTACGGGGATGGGGAAACTACTACCGTCATGGGGTCAGTAAACGGGTGTTTAGTTATGTCGATAACCAGCTCTGGAAAGCAATCTGGAGATGGTGTCGCAAACGGCATCCGAATAAAGGAGGTAAATGGGTTGCTAGAAAGTACTTTAAGTTTCATAAGGGACGACACTGGACTTTCTTCGCAGCGACTAAAAACCGCCGAGGTGAACCAAGGACGTTGACCTTGACGAAGGTGGCAGACATGCCTATCCAGCGTCATATCAAAGTCAAAGGGATGGCCTCGCCAGATGATCCTTCACTCCATGACTACTGGCAGTATCGTCAAACTCAGTACGGTAAAACCTATTGGGCAACAGGGTCTAAGTACCATCAGGTTGCTTTAGCCCAGAGGTGGCGATGCCCCGTATGTGGTGACCTGTTATTCAACGGCGAGCCGCTCCATATCCATCATCGGATACGCATCAAAGACGGAGGAATGGATGGGGCTGACAACCTGATTCACCTTCATCGAGCCTGTCACCAGCACATCCATGCTGGTGGGAATCTGGTTGAGTTGCAGAAGGCTTGAGCGGCTTGAGCGGAAACCATCACGAGCCGTTCTGAGGGGAGGGAGGCATGGCGACATGGCCTCCTTTACCCGACACGGAACAGAAACCTACGCTAAGGCTGTATCCCTCTCCTGCTATGGGATGTAGCCATTGAAATCAGCCGTTTCATGAGGAATCGTCTTCAGCAGCGTATTGATTTCGTCGAGTTCAGCATCCTCTGGGTCGAAGGAACCGCCGACCCATTCCAGCAGTGACTCATGCTCAGAATGCTCAGGATCTTTAATGGCTTCTAGGAACTCTTGGTAGCCCCACGACCCCCCACAATCTTCAGGTGGACAGGCCCGTTTAGCTTTGATACAAGTGGGATAGTCAATATCTGCCTCAGCCGTGAGCACCTTTTCAAGCAGAACCTCATGCTCCCAAGAATCGCCGAAGTCATAGGTATAGAAGAACTTGAACTTCTCACCGGCAATGACCTTGCTCAGCTTGACGGGCTGCTCATCACGCATATCCAATTCATCAAAGCCCAGGTCAGGCATTAACATCGAGTACTCTACCCCTTGAATCGAAAACGAGTGGAGGTGGGAGTTCGTCCAACCCATTGCGAACTGAATGACCCAATGCAGATACCCTAGCGTGACATCGCTGCGCACCTGCACCCGTCGCCAAATCGGTGGCCGGATGTCTCTGAGCGTAATCTTGAGCTGATAAACAGACTGGGATTTCTTGCGAGGAGCCATTTTAGATCTCGGGGGATGAGAGTCAGGATGAGCTTGCCGGTGCCGTTTGACAATCTCAGTGACGGTCGTTTTGCTGAGCTTCAAGTCACGCGCAATGGCGCGATAAGAAACCTTATCTTCTACCATCTGTCTGACCTTTGGAGCCAAGAGGTCAGACTTAATGCGTTGCCCTGATTGCCTGCCTAACACCTTCCCCCCAGCCTTAGCCGCCGCCAGCCCCGAGCGCACTCGCTCGCTCACTAAGTCCCGCTCAAACTCAGCCAGCGCTGCCATGAGCTGAGCAATTAGCCGTCCTTGGGGTGTCGTCAAATCGAACTGGAGTCCCGTTTGGGCAATCAGAGAAACATCCCAGGTTTGTAAATCCTGTAGCGTCTGAATCAGATCGAGGGTGCTGCGGCCCCAGCGGGTTAGCTCTGTGACCAAAATGGCATCAATCTGACGAGCTTGCGCCAGAGCCATCACCTTTTGCCGTTCAGCTCGATTCTGTTTTGTCCCCGAAGCCGTCTCTTTCCAAACTCCAACAACTTTGAAATCAGCTTTCTTTGCATAGGCCAACAAGTCCTGCGCCTGTCTGTCGCAAGATTGGTCTGTTGTTGAAACTCGACAGTAAATCGCAATCGTTTTTTGTACCAATTGAACCCCTCGGGAAATAGGGTGCCAAAACCCTTGCTGTGCCGTGCCGTTTTTCTGTACCAATCAGACTATACTCTAACTGGTACAGATTATCGCAGTAAATTACTGCTGCCGCCGATATGCCTGTTCGTTTTCTGACGATAGAACAGCAACAGCGCTATGGGCGCTATCAGGGCACACCGACTGCGCTGCAACTTGACCGCTATTTTCATCTAGATGACGCAGACCGACGATTGGTGCGGGCTCGGCGTGGTGACCACAATCGCTTAGGGTTCGCGGTGCAGCTGGGCACAGTTCGATTCTTGGGTACCTTCCTGGCCAATCCGATTGAGGTGCCGCCTAACGTCGTTGACTATCTGGCTCGGCAGTTAGAGATCGCTGGCATGAGTGACCTCTCAGCCTACCTAGAACGCGAGCCTACGCGCTGGGAGCACGCGGACATCATTCAGCGTCACTATGGCTATCAAGATTTCAGTACCCAGCCTGGACACTGGCGGTTTGTTCGTTGGCTTTACGCTCGTGCTTGGGTTGGAACAGAAGGCCCCAGTGTCCTCTTTGATATCGCAACTGCTCAACTGCTGGGTCAGAAGGTTTTGCTGCCAGGGGTAAGCGTGTTAGAACGCCTGGTGGCAACGGTGCGAGAGCGAGTGGCGCAGCGCGTCTGGAAGCTGCTGTCACGCTTACCAACGGCTGACCAGTGTCAGCAGCTAGATGCGATTCTCAAAGTGGATGAGGATGCCAGACAAACCATCCTCGACCAGTTGAGACGTTCTCCAACCCGCCACAGTGCGCCAGCACTGGTGGCCGCGCTCCATCGGCTGAAGCGGATACGGGCGCTTGGAGTGAGCCATCTGGTGCTGCCTAACGTTCCGCCCAGTCGCTTAAAGGTGTTGTCACGAGCCGCGTTCACGTCCAGAGCCCAGACGATTGAACGGATGCCGACAGCTCGGCGGATAGCGACCTTGTTGGCCTTTGCCCATGATGTCGAAGCGACTGCCCAGGATGATGCGTTGACTATTTTGGAGTTGCTCACCAAAGAGTTGTTATCCAAATCGGCTAGTCAAGGAAAAAAAGAACGACTGCGAACGCTCAAAGATTTAGATGCCGCCGCGCTGACGTTGAGCGTAGCCTGTGCCATTCTTTTAGCGCCAGAACAGGCTGCTGAACAACTGCGTGAGACGATATTTTCTCAGGTTCCTTCGGTGCAGCTGGCAGCGGCTGTAGAGCAAGTGGAGTCTATCGCCCGCCCACCTGATGACCAGTACTATCCTGAAATTCTCAGTCGTTGGCGCACGGTGCGGCTATTCCTGCCAACGCTGTTGAATACGATTGACTTCCAGGCGACCCAAGCAGGGCAACCGATTCTAGCAGCAGTCGCCTTCCTCAAGTCGATTGAGGGCAAGCGTCAGCCTGTCATGACAGATGCGCCCTTGGCGATTGTCAGCAAAGGCTGGTTGCGCTGGGTTTGCCCGACAGTAGGTGAGATTGATCGCCGTGCTTACACCTTCTGCGTGCTGGAACAGCTGATGAACGGCCTGCGTTGTCGGGACTTGTACGTCTCTCCTAGCGTGCAGTGGAGTAACCCACAGGAAAAGCTGCTTCAGGGCCGCGAGTGGATAGCGGTGCGGGCTCAGGTCTGCCGAACTTTGAATCTTGCGCCGAAGCCTGATGAGAAGCTGATGCAGCTAAAGCAGCAGCTCAACGATGCGTACCACCGGACGGCTCAGAACCTGCCGACGAATGACGCGGTACAGATCGTTGAGGAGGAAAACGGACGACAAACGCTGACTATCAGCCCGCTGGAGAAGCTGGAAGAGTCTGAAAATTTGCGATCGCTTAAGACGCAGGTAGCGGCCCTACTGCCTCGGGTGGATCTCCCAGAAGTCCTTCTAGAAATCCACGAAAAGACGGGGTTTCTGAATGCCTTTACCCACGCCCATGAGGAAGGCACCCGTGCCGATAATGTCACCACCAGCCTGTGCGCCGTATTGGTGGCGATGGCTTGCAATATCGGGCTGAGACCTTTGCAGCGAAAGGATACGCCTGCACTCACGAAGCATCGTTTAGCTTGGATACAGCAGCACTATATTCGAGCTGAAACGCTGGTTGAATCGAATGCCTGTTTGGTGAACGCCCAGAAAAACGTCACCATCGTTCAAGCTTGGGGCGGCGGTGAGGTCGCTTCCGCTGATGGCCTGCGGTTTGTCGTGCCGGTGAAGACGCTGAATGCTGGCCCCAATAAAAAGTATTTCAACAGTGGACGCGGCATCACCTACTACAATTTCGTGTCAGATTTGTTCGCTGGGTTTCATGGCCTAGTGGTGACGGGGACGTTAAGGGATTCGTTGGTGGTGCTGGTCGGGCTGCTAGAGCAGCGGACGGGGTTGCGTCCGCGCGAGTTGATGACCGACACCGCTGGCTACAGCGATATTGTCTTTGGTCTTTTCTGGCTACTGGGCTATCAATTCAGCCCGCGCTTAGCCGACACGGGCGAGGCTAGGTTTTGGCGGCTCGATCCGAAGGCCGACTATGGCGTCCTCGATGGCATCGCCCGTCAGAAGGTGAAGGTGCATCTCATTGAAACCTTGTGGGACGACATGCTGCGGGTGGCTGGGTCGTTGAAGCTCGGCAAGGTCAGCGCTCTCGAAATTATGCGGGTGCTGCAAAAGGGGGGCAAGCCTTCTACGTTGGGCAAGGCAATTGGTGAACTAGGCCGGGTGGCGAAGACGCTGTACCTGCTGAACTACATTGATGACGAGGCTTATCGTCGTCGAATTCTGACTCAGCTCAATCGGGGGGAGGGGCGGCACAGTTTAGCGAGAGCGGTGTGTCATGGCAACAAGGGCGAGATTCGACAGCGCTATCGTGAGGGCCAAGAAGACCAGCTTAATGCACTGGGATTGGTCACCAATGCGGTCATTCTCTGGAATACCTTGTACATGGATAGAGCGCTTGACCACCTGCGAGGCCAAGCGCTAGAGATTGATCCTGAAGACATTGCTCGGCTGTCACCTCTGGGCTTTATCCACATTAATATGCTGGGTCGCTATTACTTCGAGCTAGCTGAGGCGCTCAAAGCAGGCGGGTTTAGACCGTTGCGGAACCCTGACGATCCAAATGAGCCGTTTTACTAGGCTGAAAGCTACTGACAGAGAGGGTTTTAGCCTTAGCGTAGGTTTCTGTTCCGTTACTACTCAAACCCCGAATATTAAAAAAACCGATGAGGTTGTCGCCTTTGAAGGCCGCACGTTGGTCTCTATGCCAGATGATGAGCTAACGAGAGCGGTTGAATCGGGAGATGTTTTTGCCAGGGTCGCCCCCGCCCAAAAGCTACGGTTAGTAGAAGCGCTACAGGCCAAAGGAGAGGTTGTGGCGATGACCGGGGACGGTGTGAACGATGCGCCTGCTCTTAAGCAGGCAGACATTGGCATTGCAATGGGCAAAGGCGGTACTGAGGTCGCCAGAGAAGCCGCCGATATGCTCCTAATGGATGATAATTTTGCCTCTATTGAGAGGGCGGTGGAAGAAGGCCGCACCGTCTATCAAAATTTGCGGAAGGCGATCGCGTTTCTGCTGCCGGTCAATGGCGGCGAGTCCATGACCATTCTCATCAGCGTCTTGCTAGCGAGAGATTTGCCTATTCTCTCGATACAGGTGCTTTGGCTCAACATGATTAATTCTTTGACAATGACGGTGCCGCTGGCGTTTGAACCGAAATCAGCAAATTCAATGCAGCAGCCTCCACGCAATCCAAAAGAGCCGCTGATTACAAGGCAGCTGCTCAAACGAATTCTGTTGGTTTCTCTGTTCAACTGGGTTCTCATTTTCGGTATGTTTGAATGGGCAGAAGTGACCTTTGGCAGTGCAGTAGTAGCCCGCACAATGGCGATTCAGGCGTTAGTGGCGGCTCGGATTGTCTATTTGCTTAGCATTAGTCAATTGGGATACGGACTGGTAGGCTGGCTGCGTGATCGGTCGGTATCCGTGACGAATGCACCTTTTTTACTCTGGGGAATTGGGGGTGCGATCGCCCTACAAGTGGTCTTTAGCCAATGGCCCTTAATGAATACGCTCTTTGAAACCGCACCGTTGACATGGGGACAATGGTTAGTTTGTTTACTGCCCATGCTGCCCATGCTGCCTTTTGCCATTTTGGTGAATCGAGTTGATTCACAGGATTAAAAGCGATCGCCTGTTCGGATAAATTAATTCGATACGTCGTATTCAAACTAACCTTCAGAGGAGATAACCCAAATGATCAAAAAGATTCTCATAGCTCTGGACTACGGCGATACCTGTCAGGGCGTTTTTGAACAGGCGATAAGCTTGGCACAGGCGACGCAATCTGCGCTAAAACTGCTGAACGTTTTAGTCTTTGAACGAGATAACAATATGTCTCTTTCTCCCTATTCCGATCAGGATTGGAGGACTTACCAGGCGCAATACAAAGAGCTAGAAACTGCCAGCTCAAAGCTGCTAAAGGAGTTTGCTCAGAAGGCAAAAGAAGCTGGGGTCACCACTGAGTTCACTCAAGAAGTCGGAAATGCAGGGCCAGTGATTTGTGAGTTGGGCAAGGCTTGGAAAGCGGATTTAATTATGGTGGGCAGTCATGGTCGAAAGGGATTGAGTGAAATGCTGTTGGGTAGCGTGAGTAACTATGTTGTGCATCATGCGACCTGTTCGGTCATGGTTGTGCACAGGCCGGATTGATATGAGTCTTAAAAATTGGCTAGCGTTGGTAGTCGCTAGGTAGGGGAAATCGCACTCCAAGACAGATGTGTGATTGTGATCGCCCCCTGGTACGCAGCTTCACAAGCCGATGCGATTGTGTGCCGAGTGCTATGTAGAAGCTCCCTATCATAAGCTGAGCTGGCAGGTAGCTGCCCAGCCCAACTGCAAGAGCCACCAGCAGCGACTTTTAGCAGCCTGTCCTCGTTGTAAAAGTGCTTTTCGCCTGCCTAGTCATTGGCAGAGCGGAGAGTGCGACTGCTGCTACCTGCCATTTCAAGAAATGCGAACCGCCAAAGACCAAAGACCAAAGACCTTAGAAGACCCCTGGCCGAGATACGTGTAATTTCCTATCACATCGGGCTGAAAGCTTTGATATGAGTGGGTTGTAGATTTTAGATTCTGAGTAGTACAGCGCTTTGAGTCCTTGAATCCACGGTTTACAGCTACAGAGTAGAACTA
>JBBSNR010000100.1:0-9120 GCA_038260635.1 Phormidesmidales cyanobacterium | reverse complement strand
TTTGCCTTCAAGGAGTTCCAGGCTTGCGCCGCCGCCTGTGGAAATGTGACTCATCTTGTCAGCCAGGCCCACTTTCTCAACCGCTGCTACCGAGTCGCCGCCGCCGATGATGGTGATGCAGCCAGTGCCAGTCAGGTCGGCCAGGGTGTGAGCGATCGCCTCCGTCCCCGCCGCAAACTTCTCCATTTCAAACACGCCCATCGGCCCGTTCCAAATTACGCTCTTACAGTCAGCCAGCACATCTTGAAAAACTTTGACCGAATCAGGGCCAATGTCCAGACCCATCCAGCCATCGGGAATGCTCTCTACACTCACCGTCTGAGTATTGGCATCAGCCGCAAATTTATCAGCCACGACGACATCAGTCGGCAGCAAAAAATCGACGCCTTTGGCTTTGGCTTTGGCTTCTAGCTCTTTAGCTAGCTCTAGCTTGTCTTCTTCTACTAGCGAATCACCCACGCTCAGTCCACGAGCTTTGTAGAAGGTAAAGATCATGCCGCCGCCGATAAAAATCTTGTCTACCTTGTCTAGCAGCGTATCGATTACGCCAATCTTAGAAGACACTTTAGAACCGCCCACGATAGCCGCTAGAGGGCGCTGAGGATTGTCTACCGTAGACTGCAAATACTTCAGCTCTTTCTCAATCAGAGAACCGGCGACCGCTGGGCTCAAATACTCGGTCACGCCCGCAGTAGAGGCGTGAGCCCGGTGAGCTGTGCCAAAGGCATCGTTCACATAGAGATCGGCGTTAGCTGCCAGCTGCTTGGCAAACGCCGGGTCATTGCTGGTTTCACCGTCGTAAAAGCGGACGTTTTCTAATAGCGCCACCTGACCGTTTTCCATCGCCGCGATTTTAGCAGCGACCTCATCACCAATGCAGTCGTCGCACTTGATCACGGCTTGACCCAGCTTTTCAGACAGGCGCTTGGCTACCGGCGTCAGGCGCATACTC
The DNA here is from genome assembly GCA_038260635.1 of Phormidesmidales cyanobacterium. Taxonomy (GTDB): domain Bacteria; phylum Cyanobacteriota; class Cyanobacteriia; order Phormidesmidales; family Phormidesmidaceae; genus Phormidesmis. The sequence goes on along the minus strand of JBBSNR010000100.1, from coordinate 8,168 downwards.
TCAACGACTTTGCCCTTGGGCCGCCCAAAGTGGCTGGCCAAAATGACCTTGGCCCCTTTGCCAATCAGATCTTGAATGGTGGGCAAGGCAGCTCGGATGCGAGTATCGTCGGTGATATTGCCCGCATCATCTAGCGGTACATTAAAATCAGCTCGAACCAACACCCGTTTGCCAGAGACATCGGACGCGGATAGATCAGCCAGCGCTTTCTTAGCCACAAATTATACTCTCCTAAAAAATATGTAACGTTTGTCTGCACCAGACCCGAAAGCGGGACAAAGCTTGTCTACCCTAGATCTCGAACCGGCCAGATCTCGCCCCATCCAAATCTTGGACAAGGCGAACCTCGGACCAGCATCTGATGCACCAGGCAGCAAGGCACATCACCAAAACTGCTTTTATGCCATTGCCTGCACCAGGCGATACTGCCTAGTGCCCGTTTGTTCATATTTTACAGAAGTCTGTGATCTCTTCTGATCCAAACCCGACGAATAAATCCAAATCCGATAGAAAACCCTTCACTGATCTCGTTCCATTGGCCCTGTTTCACAAAGTATGTACAAAACGCTTTTATTTTCAATCGATTCTAGCCCCGGTGCCAAAAAAGTCATTCAAACCGTTTTAGATATGGCTCAGCTTTGCCAGTCTAAAGTGGTCCTGCTCTCCGTGGTCGAACCGCCCGAAAACAGCGATCCCTCCCATCCTGAGCAGACCTCGACAGAAGCGGTGGCCTCGCTGCTAAGCCAGGCTAAAAAACTGTTTGAGCAGCGCGGTTTTGAGACCGATACTATAGAGCGCGAGGGCAATCCGGCCTTTGTGATTTGTGACGTGGCCGACGAGGTGTCAGCCGATCTGGTGATCATCGGTTGCCGGGGGATTGGCCTGACTGACGAACGCCGCGAAGACAGTGTCAGCGCCCGAGTGATTAACCTCTCGCCTTGCCCGGTGCTGGTGGTGCCTTAGGTTATGGCGTAGATTAAGAGTCAGCCTGCCCGTTCTTTGCGTTAGCCTATGTCCTCTCCGTCAATTCAGTGGTACCCAGGACATATTGCCAAGGCAGAAAAGGCCCTACAGGAGCAGTTGAAACGAGTCGATGTAGTGCTGGAGGTGCGCGATGCTCGCATCCCCCTAGCGACGCTGCATCCTCAGTTAGAGGAGTGGCTAGGCAGCAAAAGGCGGGTGCTGGTGGTGAACCGGGTAGATATGATTCCCCCAGAGATTCGCGATCGCTGGCAGCAGTGGTTCAAAAATCAGGGCCAAGTCGCCTATTATACCGACGCCAATCAGGGCAAAGGCGTCGGTCAGATTGCCAGAGCAGCGCAGGCCGCCGGAGTGGCCATGAATCAGCGCAGGCAGGAGAGAGGGATGCGATCGCGTCCCGTTCGCGCCGTCGTCATCGGCTTTCCCAACGTAGGCAAATCCGCCCTGATCAACCGGCTGCTCAAGCGCCGCATTGTCGAAAGCGCTCGCAAGGCAGGCGTCACTCGTCAGCTGCGATGGGTTCGCATCTCCGACGAACTAGAACTGCTTGACGCGCCCGGCATTATCCCGGCTCAGCTCACCGACCAAATGGCAGCCCTGAAGCTAGCCATTTGCGACGACATCGGTGCAGCCGCTTACAATACTCAGCGAGTAGCGACCGCTTTTATTGACCTGCTCAAAGAGCTAGATAGCGCAGCTCAGACAGCAGAGCGGAGCCAAGCTCTACAGACTCGGTACGACCTCGACCCCACCGACTGCACAGGCGAAACTTATTTACAGAACCTGGCCGAGCAAAAGTTTCAGGGCGACCAAGAACGAGCCGCCCAAAAGCTGCTAACCGAATTTCGCAAAGGGGTGTTGGGCAAACTAAGCCTGGAGCTGCCGCCTGAGCTGCCCTCATGACTTATCGCTTTGGCGACTGCTTGTCTTATAAGTTGCCAAAGCATGAATAAGCGACTGCCAATTTCTATTCTGGGTCTACGGCTATTAGTCACCACGGGTCAAAATCTATACAGTCATGAGTCAGTCGTGTGAAGAGCAGCTAACTTTGCTTGAACTGGATAAATATTTAACAAAGTAGCCTCAGAGAATCTATTGATCACGCTAGGGGTAAGCTACTATTCACACGAGATTGAGGGCAATTTTTCCTAGTCTGCCTACAGATTAGAAAGGGTTACGGTCCAGTTTTATCTCGTTTGACTAAGACCGCTGCTGTTCACGCTCTACCTTTGTGTCCCAACCTGCTCGTGCCCTAACCGTTTCGGTCATCGCCCCAGATCTCGCCGGGGGCGGAACTACCCGCGTTTACTTAGTAGCGAATGCCCTACAGCAGCTCGGTTGTGACGTGACCGTGGTCGGCTGTCAGTTTGCAGAGCAGCTTTACCCCGTACCGCCTGCCAATCTCAAAGTCTGTGCGGTGCCAGCGAGCCGTTCGCTCAGGTATATGGCCACTCTCACTCAGCTGCTCCCCAAAATTACGGGGGAGGTGATCTATGCGATCAAGCCAAGACCTACCAGCTTTGGGACAGCGCTGCTCAAGCAGTTGATCTCACAGCGACCTGTGCTCGTCGATATTGACGATTGGGAAATGAGCTGGTTTGGCGGCGATACCCAGCGCTATCGACCGGGGCCAAAACAGCTGGCCCGTGACCTGCTCAAACCCAACGGTGCTCTGCGCAATCCGGAGCATCCGCTCTATCTAGAATGGATGGAAACTCTGGTGTCGAAGGCCGACGCGGTCACAGTGACGACGCAGTTTCTCAAGCAGCGGTTTGGAGGATACTATTTACCCAACAGTAAAGATACCGACCTATTCAATCCAGCAGACTACGATCCGGTCGCCAGTCGGCAAAAATATGGGCTTACTGGCTACCGCTTACTGATGTTTCCGGGAACCGCGCGCCCTCACAAAGGCTTGGAAGACGTGCTCATGGCGCTCGATCAACTCAATCAGCCGGATCTACGGCTGGTGATTGTTGGCGGTCGCGAACCCGATAGCTATGAAGCAGATCTGTTTGCTCGCTGGGATCGCTGGCTGATTAAGCTGCCGCGCTTTTCGATTGATCAGATGGCTGAGGTGGTCTCGGCGGCGCATGTGGTGGTGGTGCCCCAACGCGATCGCGCCACTGCCAAAGCCCAATTTCCGCTTAAGCTCACAGACGGTATGGCCATGGCAAAGCCCATTTTATCGACCCGAGTAGGCGACATTCCGGAAATTTTGGGCGATACCGGGTACCTGGTCGAGGCTGAGTCGCCCGATCAGATTGCCACCCAGCTAAGGCTCATTTTTCAAGACCTGAGTGCGGCCAACAGTCGGGGGCTGCGCGCGCGCGAAAGATGTATTGAGCACTACAGCGTCAGCACAATGGCTGCTCGCCTGCGGACGGTCATCGCTGAGCTTAATATAGGCCGCCATCAAGACAGACGCTTAACACCGAACATTGGAGGCAGTATTTCATGAAAACTAGGTTTGGTCGAGGCGGCTGTCATCATCAGGAAACGATTAAAACAGGCGGACTTGACTGCTTTGGCAGCGGCTATCATAGCGCTGGCGCGGGTTGAGCGGATAGCCCATTTTTGCACTGTAGGTAAGTATAAATTCCAGCCATACTCAGCATCTAATCGATCAGGCCATCAGTATCGGCGGCTATCCAGTATTTCTGACTACTAGGGATCATGCATTCTAGACAACTCCTCATAAAATCACTGCTTCGATATCCGGTTCTACTGGTTCTCACTGTTTTACTAGAGTTTTCCGGGGCTCTGTTTAACGGATTTAGTACGGTGCTGATTGTACCCATTTTATTAGAGCTTTTAGGCCAGTCTACAGAGCTGGCTGATCAACTGCCAGGAATCTTACAGCGGTTTCTAGGGATTTTTGACGGCGTTCCTGAGGGCTACCGGCTACCGGCCATGGCGTCAGCGGTAGTCGGCATGATTATCTTAAAGAATGCGGCAACCTATGGAGGATCTCTGGTTTCCAATAGCCTCAACCGAAAACTAGCGGCTCACCTGAGACTGGAGGGGCTGCGGATTTTACTTGATGTAGACCTGTCTTACTACGCCAGAACTAAAGTAGGGGACTTGATCAACCATCTCAATATTGAAGTTAGCCGTACTACGATCGCCGTTCGTGCACTGGCTCGCTTGGCCACGGCCATCATTACAATCTTAGTATTTCTCGCTTTGCTGCTGTGGACCTCTTGGCAGCTAACCATCATTGCCACAGTCGCACTCGGGGCAGTGGCAATGATCAATCAAACCGCTGTGCGACAGTCTAAGGTATATGGCGCGCAGCTCTCGCAGCTCTCTCGCAGCTACTCCGCCCGGATTGTCGAAATCCTATCGGGTATTCGGCTGGTAAAAGCAACCGCTAATGAAGAGATAGAGTATGCGGGGATCAGTAAATTAATTGCTGATCGTGAGATTTCAGAGTATCGCTCTCAGCTTTTGTTTGCAGGCATTGGTCCAGTCAATGAAGTCTGTAGCATTATTGCGCTGATCAGCGTGGCGGCAGTTGGGCGGATGGTGATGGCCGAGCGCATAGAGGCTTTCTCCTCAATTTTGCTGACCTATCTGCTGGTGCTATTTCGAATGCTGCCCTCTATTGGACAGCTCAATTCGGCTCGCAGCCAAATTGCTAACGTGGGGCCTAGTGTTGTCGTTGTTAGCGAATTTCTGCGCCGAGATGATAAGCCTTTTATGGACCCAGGGCATAAGAGCTATACCCAGCTACAGCAAGGTATTCGTTTCAAGCAGCTGACTTTCCGCTATCCTGGCAGCGAAAAGGAAGTGCTCAACGGGGTTGATCTGTATCTCAAAAAGGGCACAACCCTGGCCTTGGTCGGGGCGTCGGGAGCGGGTAAATCGACCCTGGCAGATTTACTGCCTCGCTTTTACGATCCGACAGATGGCCAAATTGAAATCGATGGCGTTGACCTGAAGGCACTGAATATTGAAAACTTTCGGCGCAGCTTAGGAATTGTTAGTCAAGATACTTTTTTATTCAATGCTTCGGTGCGCGATAACTTGATCTACGGTCGGCCAGAAGCCACCGAAGATGAAATCAAAGACGCGATGTACCGGGCCAATGCTCATGAGTTTATTTTGGCATTGCCTGAAGGGTTGGAAACACTGATCGGCGATCGCGGCGTTTTGCTTTCGGGCGGTCAGCGGCAGCGGTTAGCGATCGCCCGCGCGCTGCTGCAAGACCCCGACATTTTGATTTTAGACGAGGCCACCAGTGCTCTCGATACTATCTCTGAGCGACTCGTACAAAAAGCAATTGACGAACTCAGCAAAGACCGGACCACGCTGGTGATTGCGCACCGACTTTCGACGGTACAAAATGCCGATCAGATTGCGGTGATGGATCAAGGCCGGGTCGTCGAAACCGGCACCCACAACGAGCTATTAAATAAAGGGGGATACTACTCTCAGCTGTGCGCTATTCAGTTCTCTGAAAAAATTAAAGACGAAATGTATGGTCAGGAATTCTCCGAGTGGGAAGATACCGTCAATCAGGCGTCCTATGAGATGCGATCGCGGCTGAGCAGCATTTTAGGCATCCTGGGCTTACTGACCGATGGGATCACCATTCAAGATCGCAGCGAACGTGACGAGATGACGGCGTCAGCCTACGAAACTACGCTCAGACTGCTGAAGGTAGTCGAAGACCTGGAGAAGTCTGGCCGAGAGGTGCTCAATTAGTCAGGCGTACTCGCTAGCCATCAGCGATTTAGCACTACAGCAATAGAAAGAGGTAAGAGAGCAAGCCATGCGCGGTGTTTATATAGTGGCCAACGACAAGGTTGGAGAGAATGCGATCGCTCTGATGAGCAGTTTGCGCCTCTACGATCCCGAGCTGCCAGTTTATCTGATCCCCTTTAACGACGACTATCACACCGTAGCTCATCGATTGGCAGAGCTCTATCAGGTCAAGCTTTTTCCTAACTTAGACTTTTTAGAATCGCTCACCGAAAAAATTGGCGAGATTTTTCCTCGCGATTTTTTGGCTCTGCCAAACAAAATGCGCAAGCTAGCGGCCTGGTTTGGACCACTGGACGATTTTTTATACATTGACACCGACATTCTTTTCTTTACGCCTGTTTCCGATACGCTAGCCTACCTAGACAAGGCTGATTTTATCTGGTGCGACTACCACTTCAAAGGGGGCCTGGAAGACGTTTTTTCTGAAGCCGTCCCTGAGCAAAAATTGTTTAGCCCCGAAGCCCTGCAAGATGTCTTTAATAGCGGTCTGTGGGGATCAAGAAAGAGCGCCCTATCCCTCGATCAGCTTTATGAGCTGTTAACAGAGTGCGCTGCTCACCGCGAGTATTTCGATTTTTCTAATGGCACGACCGATCAGCCGATCATGAACTATCTGGTGCTCAAGGCGATCCCCAATCGGCTCAATATCGTCAAAGCCAACATAGGCGAACCCGGTAGCTGGGGGGGCTCACCTCACTTTGAGCAGCGTGGTCAGGCCCTGTTTGACGGCGATCGCCCCCTCCGCTATCTACACTGGGCTGGCACCCCGATGCGAACAGGCGGCCCCTACCGCAGTCTGTGGGAGCACTATCGCTATCGCAATGATCCAGCAGGCAAGGCTCATGCAGCCGCTGCTCAGCCCGCTAAACTTTCAGGCCTACAGCAAATAAAAACCCAACTTAGATCGCGACTCAGGGCGCTCTTGAAAAGCGCTCAATAGAAGCGCTTCTATTGTTGAAACGAAAAGGGGATTATTAGCCCTACGGTCCTTTGGTCGCTACTGAAGACTCGCTCGGTCAGGATACTGATGTAGTAAAGCCAACAGTCGGCCCATATCAAAAGATCGCGGATCGATGCGCGTACCAGATCGATCCACGGCTCTATGAGTCGTAATCCGCTCATCAGGGATATTTGTGCGTGACAGCAGCCAGGCTAAAGAGCGGTACTGGGCCTCGGTATAGCCACTGTGAGTACCTGCGCCATTGCGTCCGTCTGGCGGCGACTCTAAAGACACATGGTAGGCAAAATTATTGACTGAGCTAGGGAAACCGGAGTTGGTAGCCACCGATTCTTCGCCGCTAGCCGTTTTAAAAGCCGAATCTCCCGCCCCAAAAGCTCGTTGCTCGGGCGGGACGACATAGATCACCGTGCCATCTGCGCCAATCAAAGTGTGATAGCTGACCTGGTCTTCATCTCGAATATGCGGTGCCTGAAACGTGTTGAGGGCGCTCTGAACCGATCCCACCGTTTCGTGAAGCACCACAATATAGTCATTGCTGACCGGATTTCCGACCGCATCTACCAGGTAGCGCTCGCCGTAGTTAGTAGAGTCGGCCAGAGATACGCTTTCCTGAGGTCGATAGTCCAGGCCAGACTGTGTCAGCGCATTACCAGGACTAGCTGCCAAATTAGCAGGCAGGTCAGCGGGTGAATCAGCCGTAAAATCCGTACTGCCCTCTAACTGCGCTGGCGCTAAAGCAGCAGAATTTCTGCCAGATTGTGCCAGACCCGCCGCTTGCCTGAGCGGTTCTTGAGCGGGGCTGAAGGTAATAATTAGGGTGACTGTCAAAAAAAAGGCAGCAATGCTAACTGCCCAAACTAGCCAGGGACGACGCATAGGGCAAGAAACGAAGATATAAATACAAATGAAAACACAGTAGACACACCATAGAGTTGATGAACCACTCAAAATATAGCTTTGGCTACATTTAAAGCAATTGCCACAGCGCTTAGAACGCCCCTGGAACGCCCCTGCAACGATTAGATTTTATTCAGGCTCGCTGTCGGGCCAGATACTGCCGGTAGTACTGCCGGTACAGCAGCTCTAGCTGTCCGCTATAAGATTCAATGGCGGCTCGCTGGCGTCGGTACAGCCCCAAAAATAAATTGGTGAATAGCAGGGTGGCGATCGCCACCACCAATCCAGCCGCTGTAGAAATCAACGCCGTGCCAATGCCAGCGGTCACCAGCTCCGATGACTCGCCCGCCACCTCGCCCAGCCGTAGCGACGCAAAGGACTTCATCAGGCCCAGAATGGTCCCTAACAGGCCCAGCAGAGGGGCTACGCCAATGATTGTTTCAAACACTGTGTTAAAGCGCTTGAGCAGCGGCAGTTCTCCTTGAGCTGCACTCTCAAGCGCCAGCCGAAAATCTTCTGGGGTGCCCTGGTCTAGCGTTAGCGCCGCCAAAAAAATTCG